>NZ_JBIUCP010000109.1:0-1299 GCF_044538765.1 Acinetobacter sp. ABJ-A23_2 | reverse complement strand
ATTTTCAACTTTCTTATTAATTCTTATATATTCAACCTCCCCTTCACAATTAAAATTCATATATAAATACCCAATTAATCCATATGATTTTAGATTATTATTTTCTAATTCTCCACTTTCAGAAATTATTCCATGATCTAAATAAAAAGACCTCACTGTCATGTCTTTATTCCAACAGACGTCAGAAGCTCTTATACCATCTTCATCATAATATTCTTCAATATATGAATATCCATTGTGATCAAAATCTATAGCTATACCACTATAGATTTCACCATCATTTATAATGGCTCTCTCTCCATCAAATTCAATAGTATCACCATCAATGATCTTTACATTTTTATCGACATCATCTGGTAAACAGAAAGGAATGTACTCATCAGTAATCTCTCCTTGTTCTACATAATGTGCAGTTAAAAAACCATTATCTTTTTCAAAAAACACAATTCCGGAGAATAAATTGTTGTCCTCAAACAACAATTTATTCTTTTCGATTAAAATTGTACCTTTTACTCTTTTCTGCATTTACTTAGATCCCATTAAGTATTGATTTCTTAAGTAACTTTTCCTATGTCATATTTTAAATACAAATACTTCATAGAAATAAAAGAAAGTAAAATTCCAACTATCAATTAAAACCGCTAAAAATGCCATATACAACCTCACCTTTAGCAATCTTATTTTCAAACTCTATCTGACTTAACATTTCATTTGATAAAGATTTATATTGCTCTTGAATATGAGACTGCCAACTAGTAACAGGCATTTCATAAACTGGTGATTCAATTTCATCCAAATAGATTCCATCATACACAAACTGATTTATAATTTTTTTTATAGCTTCTTCATAAGAATTAGCACTCGTATAACAATTTACGAATGCTTTAGTCATCGTTGAAGGCATAATTGACTCAACCACAGCATGAACTTTACATAATATTATAAAAACTTTCATTATTTGTTTACTTTACAACAGGAAGAAAAACACGGTTTAAAGGTTCAATAGATAAAAAAGGTGACTGTTTCAATAATGTACCTATTCAGAACTTGCATGCGAGTTGAACTATCAACATTTATACAAGCTATTAATTTACATTCTTCAAGAATCACCAAGTTTGATTTAAAGAAATATTATATATGTTAAATCAAAATATTATCAATATTAACGCCCTTAAAATCACAATTAACAAACTTAACACCATCAGAACAAGAGAAATCCACATTTGTTATAAAGTCATTTACCCCATTATATTCCAAGCTAGAAAAAGAACAGTTATTAAATAGAGCATTTTTTAAATT
>NZ_JBIUCP010000108.1:0-1476 GCF_044538765.1 Acinetobacter sp. ABJ-A23_2 | reverse complement strand
CACAAGGGATTGATAACCAGTCAGGCCTGATTGCAACGCAAGCCAAACTGGATATGCAGCAACAGTGGCTGAATAACAGCAAGGGCCAGATTCTTTCGGGTAGCGCCTTAACGTTTGTTGGACAGGATCTTATCAACCAGGGCGGTTTATTACAAAGTGGAGCAGATCTGAACTTTAAGCTCAGTGGTCTGTTTGATAATAGCCAGTCAGGGCAACTGTACAGTGGCGGGAATACTGAGATACAGGCGGGTTCGGTTAAAAATAGTGAGCAGGGCAAGATCAATGCACAGGGTGTATTGAATATTGATGCTGTACAAGGCATTAATAATGCCCAAGGTGTGATGGCTTCAACCCAGCAGATGTTGTTGAAGAGTCAGGGCTTACAAAATGATGGCGGTCAGATCGGTACGGAACAAGGTGATGTACTGATCCAGACGGGTGACTTATCCCTGAATAATGGTTCAGGTGCTATCCAGTCTGGGAAAACCCTGACGCTTGATGTGAATGGTTTAAATAACAGTGGTGTGATCAGTGCGCTGGATCGACTGACGTTAAATAGTCAGGGCGATGTGACGAATGACCATGGGAAGCTCTTGTCGAACAAGCAACTTCAGGTAAGCAGCCAGAACTTAAGTAACCAGTCTGGTGTGATGCAGTCTGGAGCAGGTTCGGCCTTGGATGTTGTGGTCAACGGTACGTTAGATAATAGCCATGCTGGCAGCATTCAAAGTGGAGCAGCTTTGAACCTGCAAGTTAATGCTTTAACTAACAGCCAGCAAGGACAAATCAGTGCACAGGATGCGTTGCATATTATCAGTGCAGGCCTGATTGATAACGAAACTGGCAGCATGGTTGCCAACCAGAACATTAGCCTGAGTGGACAAGGGTTAAATAACCGTCAAGGCCAGATCGGCAGTATTCAGGGTGGGTTATCTGTTGATACAGGTAATCAGGCAGTGGTTAACCAGTCTGGATTATTACAGTCAAAAGCAGATTTAACAGTTAAGGCCTTGTCACTTGACAGCACGGCAGGCCAGATGACTTCACAGGCGAAGATTGATCTACAAAGCCAGCAAGAAGTGAACAATACCCAAGGTGTGATTTCAGCAGATCAGGGGATTGAGGTTAATAGCCAGGGTCTCAATAATAACTCGGGTCAGATCAGCAGTGCCCAAGGCAATATTGTGCTAAATGCAGGCCAAGGGGTCTTGAGTAATCAAACCGGCAAGGTCATTGCAGGGCAGGCTTTACAACTCAACGCAAGTCAGGTGGATAATAGCCAAAAAGGGCAGTTGAACAGTCAAACTACTTTAGCTATTCAAACTGAAAAAGATATTAATAACCAGAGCGGTATTATTGCTGCAAACCAGCAAGTTAACTTAAATAGCCAAGGACTTAATAACAATCAAGGTCAAATCGCAAGTCTCCATGATGTATTAACGATCAACAGTGGTTCAGGCAGTTTAGATAACCAGT
>NZ_JBIUCP010000107.1:0-1487 GCF_044538765.1 Acinetobacter sp. ABJ-A23_2 | reverse complement strand
ATATTAAATAAGTGAAGGAGCATAATTTTTTAAAAATCTAACTTGTAAATTATAATAAGCAAGTGAACATGTTATCAATCAATAAAATGATATAGGAGAATGAGATAAAATTTGAATTTTTAACCAGCGTAGAGATGACTACGCTAGCTTACTACTATTGAGTAGATTTAATCTGAACGTGTAGTTAACCAATTACTCATTTCAGGCCAAACAGAACTTGGAGCTTGGCTACCAGAAACAACACCCATATGGCCGCCTGGAACCACTTTAAACGTTTTATCTTGGCTACTAATTAAATCCATAAGCGGTTTCACTGCGTCGGCGGTCACAATAATGTCTGTATCGCCACCTACAGCTAACACTGAACAATTAATATCTTTTAAATAAGCTGTTAGTTCACCAAATTTGATTACACCTGTTGAGAGTTCATTATCTATCCAAAAACGTAGAATGATGTCACGCATGACACCACCCGGATACGCCAACATATTGTCGATAAATGAACTAGACGTAGCGTGGTCAACAATAAATTCACGATTATCAAGATTTTTAAAAAGCTGCCAATAGGTTTTTAAATTTCCAATCGGATCAGTTAGCTTAAAGCCAAGTGTGTTTTGCCAGCCATGAATATGAAACACTTCACTTGGTACATGTTGGCGAATCCGGAAAGGGGTATGCTTACGAACCCACTGTGCAGGTTTAGTCAAGCTGCCATAGAGTTTACCCATATAACCCGCTTTATGGGTGTCGATAGGTGAAGCGAGAATAATCAGATTTTTAATATCTTTATCTTTAAATAACGCGGTATAGCAGAGTGAAAGTGCACCGCCTAAACTCCAGCCATGTAATGAAAGCTGCTGTTGTCCACTATGTGCACGGACTTGCTTTAGCATTTCAGGCATAAAAACTTTTATATAAGTGCCAAAATTATATTTTGCCTGATGTCGGGTTGGCACGCCCCAGTCTATTAAATAGACATCAAAACCTTGGGCTAAAAAGAAACGTATAAGGCTACGTGTAGGGAATAAATCGTAAATGAGCATGTTCACTGCCAATGGCGGAACAATCACTAACGGTACGCGATGTTTATGTGTAGGAGCTTCAGTCTCATTTCTATAGTGACGTAAACTCATAATCTCATGCTTATAAATCACATCAAAAGGTGCTTTTCCTGACAAGGCAATTTGAGGACCTCTAAAAAACAGATCTGATGCATTGGTTAGCATGTGAGGTAATTTCTGACCAGCATGCTTTTTAAGAGATGTTTTAATCGACTTCACTTGAGGAACATTCTGTCGAACTTTAAGCAATAAACTCATTGAATATAAAACCTATAAAGATGTTGCCCAGAGCAAATAACGAGCTGGTCTTTTGCGGATATTAAATGGAATAAAAGGTGAGTTCAGTGACTTAAAAGACAGGATTTCGCTTTAAAAATACCAAAAGGAATTTTTTATAAACATGTTTGCGAACTAATTATCTTAATT
>NZ_JBIUCP010000106.1:0-1620 GCF_044538765.1 Acinetobacter sp. ABJ-A23_2 | reverse complement strand
ATCATTAAGAGAATTGAAGAACAACTTGTGTGGATTTTTACTGATTGATTAATCGAAATAATTTTCATTGATTGATTGGTTTAAATTACTCGAAGTTTATTTGAGCGAAATTTAAGTCAGTAATTGATGAGCCAGAATTGGCACCTTGTCTATAAATAAGGTGCAAAATGATTTTAACTGAAGAGTTTGATCATGGCTCAGATTGAACGCTGGCGGCAGGCTTAACACATGCAAGTCGAGCGGGGAAAGGTAGCTTGCTACTGGACCTAGCGGCGGACGGGTGAGTAATGCTTAGGAATCTGCCTATTAGTGGGGGACAACATCTCGAAAGGGATGCTAATACCGCATACGTCCTACGGGAGAAAGCAGGGGATCTTCGGACCTTGCGCTAATAGATGAGCCTAAGTCGGATTAGCTAGTTGGTGGGGTAAAGGCCTACCAAGGCGACGATCTGTAGCGGGTCTGAGAGGATGATCCGCCACACTGGGACTGAGACACGGCCCAGACTCCTACGGGAGGCAGCAGTGGGGAATATTGGACAATGGGCGCAAGCCTGATCCAGCCATGCCGCGTGTGTGAAGAAGGCCTTATGGTTGTAAAGCACTTTAAGCGAGGAGGAGGCTACTTTAGTTAATACCTAGAGATAGTGGACGTTACTCGCAGAATAAGCACCGGCTAACTCTGTGCCAGCAGCCGCGGTAATACAGAGGGTGCAAGCGTTAATCGGATTTACTGGGCGTAAAGCGCGCGTAGGCGGCTAATTAAGTCAAATGTGAAATCCCCGAGCTTAACTTGGGAATTGCATTCGATACTGGTTAGCTAGAGTGTGGGAGAGGATGGTAGAATTCCAGGTGTAGCGGTGAAATGCGTAGAGATCTGGAGGAATACCGATGGCGAAGGCAGCCATCTGGCCTAACACTGACGCTGAGGTGCGAAAGCATGGGGAGCAAACAGGATTAGATACCCTGGTAGTCCATGCCGTAAACGATGTCTACTAGCCGTTGGGGCCTTTGAGGCTTTAGTGGCGCAGCTAACGCGATAAGTAGACCGCCTGGGGAGTACGGTCGCAAGACTAAAACTCAAATGAATTGACGGGGGCCCGCACAAGCGGTGGAGCATGTGGTTTAATTCGATGCAACGCGAAGAACCTTACCTGGCCTTGACATAGTAAGAACTTTCCAGAGATGGATTGGTGCCTTCGGGAACTTACATACAGGTGCTGCATGGCTGTCGTCAGCTCGTGTCGTGAGATGTTGGGTTAAGTCCCGCAACGAGCGCAACCCTTTTCCTTATTTGCCAGCGAGTAATGTCGGGAACTTTAAGGATACTGCCAGTGACAAACTGGAGGAAGGCGGGGACGACGTCAAGTCATCATGGCCCTTACGGCCAGGGCTACACACGTGCTACAATGGTCGGTACAAAGGGTTGCTACACAGCGATGTGATGCTAATCTCAAAAAGCCGATCGTAGTCCGGATTGGAGTCTGCAACTCGACTCCATGAAGTCGGAATCGCTAGTAATCGCGGATCAGAATGCCGCGGTGAATACGTTCCCGGGCCTTGTACACACCGCCCGTCACACCATGGGAGTTTGTTGCACCAGAAGTAGCTAGCCTAACTG
>NZ_JBIUCP010000105.1:0-1629 GCF_044538765.1 Acinetobacter sp. ABJ-A23_2 | reverse complement strand
GTGCTGCAGCTTATAATATTGTTTTAAATGTACAAAATGGAAAATTAGTTTCTAATAAGGCTTGGATAGTTGATATTTGATAATATTTTTTTTTGATAGATACTTGATTTTAGAAAAGCCCAATATAACAAGCTATTAAAATTCTTATTAAAGAAAAAAGATAGTGGAATTCGAATCAGTAAACTGAGGTCGGATAATATTCTTTCTAAAGATGGTATCGATAGTGATTTAAAATCATATTTTGTAAACTTTAGAGTCAAGGACTAAACTGATAATGAAAGTATTAAAGATATTAATGGGTACATATATTCTATTAAACAGTATAAGCTTATATGCAGAAAGTACGAGCGAGTGTATGAAGTATTGGAGTGAAAAATCTGCTGCATCTCTCAAGGTTTTGGGAGAGGTGAAATGTGAAAATATTTGGGAATATGGAAAGAGTAGTGCGACCCAAGGTCGCTTGAAAATATTAAATCAATTGAAATTAAAGCTGAATAATAATCAATGGATGTCAACAGGTGAGTGTTTTAGAGTTTCATATAATAAAAACAATTATTATATTTACCGTGCATATTATAAGGAAGATAGAGATGAAATATGGATTGCATATAATGATAAAAGTTCATTTTCTTATTTCAGAAAAGTAAACTCACCCCAAAAAGAAGGAGAAAATTCTAAGGTATCTTTGAGTTGTGCAAAAAATGGAGAATATGATGAAGCCAGATCTGTATTAAATAATTATTTAAAAAATAATACTTCAGTTAGTATGAGCTATTATAAAGTAGGGGATTGGTATAAGGGGGATTAATTATGATAAAACGATTAAATTTGAAAAATTAATTTCTGTATATTTATCAGGCTTAAGCTTGCATAGTATCCAATATGTAATTGAGAATTATTATGCAAATTCTTCACAAGTATACAAAGTAAATAACAATAAATTTGTTAAGTCTACTGAAAAAATTATAAAATAATGAAGAGCTTAGATAATAAAATATTTTATTGTATTGTAATTTGGTTATAATAGTTTGACTTGATTATTTATAAATTAATTAAATGAAAAAATTTTGTTTATTATTGCTGGCTCTTTCTGTTACCACATTTGCAAATGCAGATAAGTGGAATGGTACTTATCATTATTATAGTTCAGAAGAGTTGCCGGGTGGTAATGTTGCGACGATAGAATCGGTTTTAACGCTAACACCCAAAAAGTGTGAGTATTCTATTGCTGGCTTTCAGGTTGATAAATCTTATATATGTAAAGTGAAAGAGAAAAATAACGAACTATATTTCTTTAAAGTTCAAAGTGGTGAAAAGTTAGGAAAAGTAGTCTTTAAGAAAGGAAAATATTATCTTTATTCCGATGAAGTTTTAGATATCAAAAATAATCTATTTTATAAGGATAAATAATTGATATAGGGTTCTTTATAACCTTTTCTATTTTTTAATATTTGAAAAAGTAAGAAAAGATTTAAAATTTTATAAAAAAGCCCAACATAAATTCACTTTTATATATCTTTATAGTTCATTATTAACATTTAAGCATATGGCTCGGCATATCTAAGATGAAGGTTTTAATACCTAAGTGATGAAGATATTGGTGGAAGTAGTTATAGGATAGAATATGAT
>NZ_JBIUCP010000104.1:0-1719 GCF_044538765.1 Acinetobacter sp. ABJ-A23_2 | reverse complement strand
GACATATGGTTAAACCATTCCGAATAGTTTTAAAATTTAAATAGTACTTTTTAAGTGCTATTTAAAGTAAAATATTTTAAAAGACTGGTTGATGTACTTTTATAAAATTTATTCTTCTGAGTATATTGATAGAGATTTTTCTTTTGATTTGAAAGGGAAGCAAGAAATTATTGTTGACTATTCTAAATTTGACTTAAGTAATCAATTTTTAAAAAATTCTAGAATAAATTTAGATTATGACAATCTTTTTTCTGATCAATTGAATGAAATATTTGAGACGGATTTTTATTATTCATCTTCAGGAATTTTACTTTTTTCAAAAAGATTTTTTAATGAAATGAAGGAAGTTTTCTAGACGAATGTGATTTCTATCGATGTTATGTAAGAAATCAAGAAGCAGATATTTATGCTATGTATATTAAAAGAAAAAATAATTTATTAGATGAAGATGACTTTATAAAAAAAGATCTTGTAGTCGATGACTTTTTTATTGCTAGAGATAATAATAAACCTTATATCTATGTAGTGAGCAAACAATTTGTAGATATTGTTAATAAATTTAAATTCAAAATGAATTTCTTGGAATACTAAAATTAATAATTTTTTAATAGTGAATTAATTATCTAAATTGTTAATTCACTATTAACCCGAATCCTGCTTAAGCCGATAGTTACATAACTTGAATTGTTGGCTTATTTTGATAGGTGAGTTGATATGCACATAATGATGCGTAAATCCCTGTTAGAAACCCAGAAATACTACGTACTTTACTTGTCACTAAACTGTAATGTCCTTCAAAAGATCAATATGTGGTCAAGTTATAAACATTTAAACTATTAAGTATTTATTTAGTTTTTAATTTTTTTGCATTTAGAGTGGGATGTTTATGGCAGCAAGATTAAAGAACCGTTGTCATAAGTCTTATTTGGGAACACCAAGCGGAAGATTTAAAGTTAACGGTCCAAAAGGCGATTATGAGTTATGAGTAATAAAGAATGGCGCGAGCTTTTTAATAGAAATGAGTATCACGAAATCACGGGATCTTATCTTTTAGTTATTGAGGACGCAAAGAAAAAATTTGAGGAGATTTCCAAAGGGGAATGGGATCTGAAGAAATATGTAGTATGGCTACAAGTCTCAACTAATCAAAAATATGCATCAATAGGTTTTATTCCAAATAATGAAAACTTCATTGATGGAATACCTTTTGAAATACCTAGTCAAGGAATGTATCAAAACGGACGAGGTGTACAATTTTATTATGAAATTGATAATGTCGAGCTTAAAGAAACGGTCTTTATGAGATAATTTATACTGTATGTAATTAATATATAAATTCGGGCTATATAAAGGAAAGTCAATCATAGGAAAACCGTTTTTTTTGATTGGCTTTTGTTTTGTAAATTATTTTTCTACTAAAGATCAAGAATTATTGATTGGAGACTCAATACCATCTAAGGCGTATTGAATTATAAGCTGAGGTAATTAATTGTGAAATTTGAAGAGTTTAATCAACTTGTAGATAAATTTTCGGAACAGGAAGAATATGAAAAAGTTGATAAAATCTTAGATGATCAAATAGATGAAATAATAAAGTTAGATAGTAAAGAAATCGAAAAATATTTAATGCTTTATGCCTCATTAGCAGGAGATGCTGAATCTTTAGCTAGATTTTATAAATTATTTAATAAGGCAGTATCTTTAGGAAAAATTAAACAG
>NZ_JBIUCP010000103.1:0-1746 GCF_044538765.1 Acinetobacter sp. ABJ-A23_2 | reverse complement strand
GCTAAATACTTTGGCATTTCTTCCTCCTCAATATTCTTATAAACAATTGAAAATAAAAAAATTCATAGTTTGATTATGAAGAATTAATTGTAATGGAGTGAAAACAAATTTGATTTCAATGTAAAAACTATCTGTATTATGTAAAATGGCACCAAAATGAACCACAAAAAAATTAAAATTCCGTTAACTGATCCGCAATTTTATTTAATAATTCTAACCAATTAGAAATGTTTCCTTTCAATTGTAAATGATTGTTTTTCAACAGCTCGTTCAATATAATATTTATAAATCAATAGGAAACCCATTTTCATATTTTTTCTACTGAAAATTAGACTTAAGATGCCTAATGTCTTTCCATTTACAAGTTTAAAGAAAAACTTAATCAAAGAGTAATTTATAACACTTCTTCATCTGTTATATTTTTTTGAAAAAATTCTGTATCTATGATTACACATTGTATTTCTTCATGATAGTAAACATCTAGACACGAGGTAGCTAACATGAATTTTTTAAGAAAGAAAAATAAAGCTAGTTTTGTATTATTTATTATCACACTCTATTCAATGCTAGGGTTTGGTTTGGGCTATATTATTTGGGAATATTTCTTGCAAATTCGATAACTTAAACTAGATACTCATATAAAAGCAGTTTTGATTATGAACCAATATAAGTAATTGTATGGTTCATTTTTATGGCATTAAATGACTTATAAAGTATAAAAGTACCTTTCAAAATATAAGTTATCTCAAAATTGAAAGGTACTTGGTTATCAGTTAAAGCTATGCCTAGTAATGTCAGCATTAATCTCTAGACTTATTTCTTTACTACGATGATAAGCTGCTCTCAAAGCCAAGCGGATATCATCGGAAAGGTTTCCTAGTTCAAACATTCGTAAAGCAGATTCGGTAATTCCATTAGCCAGTGTCACCTTCCCGCATAGTTCACTTGGCTGAACGTTACTTTTACGGACCATGTCTACGGCACCTGAGGCTGCTTGTAGTGCGAGATCTAAAGCGAACTGCTTATCTAGCCCCATAGAAACACCTGTTTTGACCATACTGTCGAGAATATAAAAGAAGTACGCTGGGCCTGAACCTGATAAAGCAATAATGGCATCACTTTCCGATTCTGAGTTTGCCCAATAGGTCTTCCCTGTTGCTGAGTAAATTGTCTCAACTACTTCTTTATCTAAAGGCTCTAGATATTCTGAACCAATCAGCACATGGGTACCCGTATAAGTTAATACTGGTGGGTTAGAAATGACTCTTATAATCTTTTTTGAACCCGTAATACTTACTAGTTGTTTAATATTAACCCCAGCCATCATCGATACTATTGTTTTATCAGCTAGCCATTTTTTTAATGGCGCCAGTATAGCTTTTAGGTTTTTTGGGTCTAGTAATAGAACAACGATATCAGCCTTTTTTACCTCATGCTGTTTTTGCTTTAGAATAATTTCATTATCAAACTTTACTTCCTCTATAAGATTAATTTTTTCTTTTTGGAATCCTTTTAAAACCAAACCTCCAATTAAAGCTAAAGACAAATTACTGCTGCCAATAAAGCAAATATTAGGTTGTACTATATTCAACATTTAGAATTATTTCCTTCCTGTAGATATACTACAAAAAGAAATATTATTTATGACTTAAGTCATGGACCGTTAATACAATAAAAATTTAATTAATTTTTATGAATGTTAAGTTTAATTTTACAACAAAATCATATGTTGAGCTAAGAAAACCC
>NZ_JBIUCP010000102.1:0-1755 GCF_044538765.1 Acinetobacter sp. ABJ-A23_2 | reverse complement strand
AAATAGAACAAATATAACTTTAACATTCTTTTTCGTAGTTTTAAGTTTTATATTAATAAAGCTTAAAGTAAACAAAATTGCAGAAATAGGAAATGATACATTTAAATAACTTAATATATAATCAGGTATATATGACGATAATATCTGACCAGCTAGAGTAGATAGAACCCATGTAAAGAAAATATATAATCGGATTTTGAGATGATCATGATATGTGTCTGTGTATCTCTCAGTAGCAAAAGATTCATCAGAAAGTATATGGCAATAAACAATTTTTGAACTTAGTTTAATATCTTTTGGAGTACTTATTAATGTCATTGGAATATATCTAACATTCATACTTAATATAAGTAAAAATGCTGTTAAATATCCAATATCTACAAAGTTATTCTGATAAAAACTTAAGAGTGCAAACTGTCCACTCCCCGAAAATCCGAAAATACTTAATAATAGAACCTCATAATGATGAAGGTTCTGTTGGCCAGCGAGAATACCAAATAATAAACCGATAGGTGTTAATGCTAAGCAAACAGGTATACTTCTGCTTAGCAATGATGTATTAGTTATCATTCTATACAAGGGCATCCAATTGATTTATTTCGTAATATCTTTTTCCCTTCTTTTCCAATCAAGTATTCATTCTTATTATTTTTAACCACAGTATTTGGGCAAATTATATCTAAATGATATTGTGTATAGGGTGTTAAACCTAAACCAAAATGTATAGCACCATCAGTATTACCAAAGGTTTCATTCATAGCTTGGTTTCCATCGAGTATTTTATTATGTGTATTTACACCAAACCCAATTTCCCAAAGAATTCTATATCTGGAATCCACATTGAACATACTGTTTAACATATTTAGAGCATTTGGACATTTGCCAGTTGGGTCACTAAGAGCAGTGATAACACCATTTTCAACAGTAGCAATAATCGGGTTGTGTTTGATTTCTATAAGTTGATCAAATATTCTTTTTTGATCCTCTCGCAAGAAGCTAACAGTTCCATTATGTAAAATTGGAACTCCATGTAATGCAATTGTTCCATTAAAATCTAAACGTAAAGTTTCATCAAACTCTTGAATCCTCAAAGGTAAAACACTAATTTCCCCTGCAGGAGCTAATTGTTGTTCCCCATAACCCAAATGACCAGCTTGTTCACTCCATAGATAGCTTTCATCTAAATGATTAAATGTTGCTGACGTATTGTTCACGGGATCTACAAAGCTTAAAAAATCTGAATCTTCACCAATACTAAAGAATCTATCAGCAAATTCCTGTTGGCTGTCTGGATCAGTATTTTCAATTATTTCCATAAAATGCTTTATGGCATTTATATCCGTTGGAGTTGAATTGCATGCCATAGCAATCAACTTTCTTTTGCTTCCAATATGTTTCTGATCTGGTGATTGAAAAAAAACATCAGGAGAAATAACTAATACATGAGAATTCTCAGGTATTACATTTTCTAGTAAATTTTCAAATCTATCATTAGGTTTATATAAAATAATCTTACTTTCAATATAGTTAGAATCATCAGTGATTTTAATTTTATCTTCCAAAGATTCATTAGTTACTATACAGAAATAATCATTATTTGGATTATTAAAAGTTTTAATAAAGTTTGGACGAATGCTAATAACTTCCATAGCTATATTCCTTTAAATTATTATTTTTTATTAAGTTGAAAAAATAGTATGTCTATGGATATAGACATACTATTTTTATCGAAGATACTGTATTAACCTAGTAAAG
>NZ_JBIUCP010000101.1:0-1794 GCF_044538765.1 Acinetobacter sp. ABJ-A23_2 | reverse complement strand
AAATATATAACATCCCTCTCTAAAGCTTAATTTATCGCCATAAAAAAAGGCCCCATAAGGGACCTTCAATCAACAAAATTAGCTACAAAATGGCTTAGTTCGGAGCAATCTCTTTCTTACGATAAAAAACAAAATAGCTCACATAGCACAGCAAGATAAAAATAATGCAGCAGATAAAGCCAACCTGCATAGATGGATCAAATACCATACTTACACAGGTAACAATACAGAATAACCCACCTACAATTGGAGTAAGAGGGAAAAGTGGTGCAGCAAAACGTAAGTCTTTTGCCGTTTTACCTGCTCTATACCATTGTCGACGGAAATTAAATTGTGAAACACAAATTGCGATCCAAACCACCACCATTGTAAAAGCAGCAACACCCAACAAATTTTTGAAAATTGTTTCTGGGGCAAATTGTTCTGAAAGTAACCCGGGAATAGCACCAAACATGGTCACAATAATGGCAACAATAGGTGTTCCTGATGGTGTGAGTTTAGCGAAAATTTTAGGTAATTGATTTTTTGCTGAAAGCGACCACATCATACGTGAGGCAGCAAACAAGCCAGAGTTAGCAGCAGAAAGTAGAGCCGTAATAATTACGAAACGGATAATATCTTCTGCATACGGAATACCAATATAGTTAAATACCGTCACAAATGGACTACTGCTCACATCATTTGCATTAAGACCTGCAAGATGGAATGGTAACAAAGAGCAAATAACAACAATTGTTCCTACAAAAAATATAAGCAAACGCCAAATTGCTGCATTAATTGCTTTAGGAACAGTCTTCGCTGGCTCCTCTGCTTCACCTGCAGCCACACCAATAAGCTCAGTACCAGAGAAGGCAAAATTCACAATGAGCATGGTTGTAAAAATTGGAAATAACCCGTGCGGGAACCAACCTTGAGCCGTTAAATTACTAAACAATGGTGCTGTTTCATGCCCGTGATAAGGAATAAAACCAAAAATTGCCAATAAACCCAAAGTAATAAAGACAATAATTGTTATAACTTTAATCAGCGCAAGCCAGAACTCAGATTCAGCAAACAGACGCGTTGAACTGATATTGAGGAAAAAGACGAGACCACCAAAAAACAAAGTCCATGCCCAAACAGAAGTAGTAGGAAACCATTCCTTAACAAGTAAAGCTGCGGCAGTAAATTCAGTTCCTAAAGTGGCAGTCCAAGTTAGCCAATATAGCCAGGTGATCATATACCCTGTGCCTGGACCAATATAACGTCGTGCGTATTCACCAAAAGAGCCTGACTCAGGCACATGAACGGCTAGCTCACCAAGACAGAGCATAACGGTGTAGGCAATCAAACCACCCAAGAAATAAGAGATAATTGCGCCAATTGGGCCTGCTTGAGAAATTACGTCGCCAGACCCTAAAAAAAGACCTGTACCTATGGCACCGCCAAGGGAGATCATCACCAAATGTCGAGTACTCATTGCTCGTTTCAAAGGTGCAGAACTTCCATGTTGCGATGCATCATTATTCCGATAATTTAATGATTGCATATAAAAAACTGTAACGACAATTTAGTAAAAAATCATTTTAGGAGAAAAAAATAAATATGCAATTATCTTTGAATAGTGAAGCTATTTTAAGCACACCTTCCCACCTTAAATAAAATATCAATGAAAAACAGTACTTTGATAATTATAAAAGTATTAATTGTATTTTAATTAACCCCATACTATTTCTTTAATTTATACAAAATTAAAAGTCATTATTTTTTAAATATAATAATTTTTCACTTAATTTATCATGACTAATTTTACTC
>NZ_JBIUCP010000100.1:0-1801 GCF_044538765.1 Acinetobacter sp. ABJ-A23_2 | reverse complement strand
CGAACTCAGAAGTGAAACCTCTTAGCGCTGATGGTAGTGTGGGGTTACCCATGTGAGAGTAAGTCATCGCCAGCTCATTATTCCAAACACCCCAATCTCAAAAGAGATTGGGGTGTTGCTTTATGCGCAGAATAAATATAAAACTCTGGATATAGTAGAGAATAAAGACAGATATATATTAATTCTAAGAAAGAGTTCTGTTATAAATAATAAGAAAATTAAATTTTTAAGTATGCATAATAAGAGAAGAGCATCTATGATAATTTATGGTGATGTAAGTTCAGGTAACTGTTATAAGATTAAATTATTACTTTCCTTATTAAAAATTAATCATAAATGGGTCCATGTTGATATTTTAAACAAAGAAACTCAAACAGATGATTTTTTGTCGTTAAATCCCAATGGAAAAATACCTGTATTAGTACTGGATGATGGTCGTGTTTTGAGTGAATCCAATGCTATTTTAGGTTATGTAGCTGAAGGAACAAAATTTATTCCTACAGATCCTTTTATTAAAGCAAAAATGTATCAGTGGATGTTCTTTGAGCAGTATAGCCATGAACCATTTATTGCAGTGGCTCGTTTTATTAATAAATATTTAGGGTTACCAGCAGAAAGAATAGAGGAATATCATAATTTACAGCCAAAAGGCCATAAAGCACTATCTATTATGGATAAAGCTTTAGTAGAGTATGATTATCTTGTTGGAAATGAATTGACCATTGCGGATATCGCTTTATATGCATATACGCATGTCGCTGAGGAAGGCGGCTTTGATTTAAAGCTATATTCAAATATCCAAGCTTGGTGTCAAAGAATTCGAGAATATTTAGGTTATGTAGATATGATTTAAATAAAAAAGAACTCATATAGAGTTCTTTTTATATCTAAAGTCTGATTTAGAAATGCGCTTCTAAGCCTACATATGGACCTTTAAACTCAAATTTAAGGTCATTGTTATCATAATCATCTAAGTCAATATTGAGTACGCGGTAGCCAGCTTTCAAGCCTAAATCAACTGCTAAATTATCGACGAATTTATACTTTACCTCTGCTAATGCATCTGTGATTTTTGCATCATTAAAGTTTGTATAGGTTGCTTCGCCTTTAGCACTTAAACCTGTGAATGGAAGTTTTACTTCGCCTGACAAATAAGCAATAGGATATGTTTTATCAATATCCACACGTTTACCAGTATAAGCAGTGATATCACCATTTAATACAGTTGCACCAAGACCAGCGTCTACACTCACAATATTATCGAGTAATTCGTAGTAAAGAATAAAATCGCTATGATCTAAATTAATTTTATAGTTAGCTTGGCCTAAGGTTTCTGACTTAGTTTGCGTATCTAGATTTACATAGCGAATTTTTGCATTTGGAATGAATGGAATTGGATGCTCAAAAGCGAGTGAAAGCTGTGCACTGCCTTTTCGATCTAAATCTTGATCATCTGGTAATTGTGAAGACATGTTTGCTTTACCATTGTAAAACCAATAACCAACGTCTCCTTTAACTCCTATAAAATCAGCTTGTGCGAATCCGCTAAGGCCCATCCCGAGTGCCAAAAAAGACATTTTTAATATCTTCATCATCATATCCTAATAAAAGAAATCTTTGAGCGCATGATATAGATATCTGTGTAGTTATGCATTGATGAAAAATGGCGAATATAAAACTTTTAGAGCGTTAATTATTAATATTAATCTATCTTTTTGATTTTAATTTAAAAATATAGAATTAAGGAATATCTTATGGGGGGAAGTTTTAGTATAAATTTTGTGTAATATGACAATAAGAT
>NZ_JBIUCP010000010.1:0-80549 GCF_044538765.1 Acinetobacter sp. ABJ-A23_2 | reverse complement strand
ATTAATGATTGAGTAATTTAGATCTAAAGACAGTTCCTGAAATTAATAAATTATCTAAAATTTTTGAAAGGGTGAAAGAATAAGGTATTAAAGTTTAGATTAATAATTAACTTGAGATCGTTATTGTCATATTGAATAATAATAAAAATATAATTTGTGGGGAAAGACATGACATATAAAGCAAGTTTTACAGGGTGGGAAAATCTTAAAATTGAAGATTTATTGGTGGCTTATAGAAAAGCTAAAGCAGATTGTTTTTTTGAGAATACATTTCCTACAGCTGTAAAATTTGCGAAATATGAGCAAAACTTATTAGAAAATTTAAATTTTTTACTTACACAACTTAAGCAAGATAAAGGATTTAAGTCAAATAAAAAGTTTCTAGGTGATTATCGAGTCGTTCCAAAAAAATTAAAAATTGAAAAGAAAAATAATTCTTCTATAGGACATGTACATTTTTCGAATCCAAAAAAAATATTAGATAATTTATTTTCTGAAAATAAATTAGAACCTTCTTTTCGAATAATTGGAGACTTCCCTGTAGAAACTCATATTATTTCTGCTTTATGGATAAATATGATTGGCGAGAAGTTCGATGAAAAACTATCAGAATCTTGCTATGGTGCAAGACTTAAACGTATTGAAAATGATTCACCTCTTGAAAATTATAAACCTTTTCATATCAGTGCAATAGGCTCTTTTTTACCTTATTTTAAACCTTATCAAAAATGGCGTAATGATGGTTTAAATGCTATTAGATGTGAACTCGAAAAAGACAAAAGCGTGATAGCCGTCTCTTTAGATTTGAAAAGCTATTATCATTATATTGATCCGAAAATTCTCTCATCTAAAAAACTATATGAGTCCTTTGGTATTGAGCTTGATAAAGAAGAACTTCTATTTAATAAAGAATTAGCCAATTTTTTAGAAAAATGGGCGAAAGAAGCTATAAACTTTTCAAAAAGAATTTCAGTTCAGTCTGAAAATATAAAAGGTGGACTAGCAATAGGACTAACTGCTAGTAGAATTATATCAAATATGATACTTCATAACTGGGATAAATTGATTAATGAAAAGTTGACACCTATACATTATGGTCGCTATGTGGATGATATGTTCTTGGTTTTAAAGGATACAGGAGATATAACAAATAGTGATAAACTCATGAAGTTTTTAAAGGAGCGCATAGGAGAACAATTTTTAGTTCAAGATAAAGATGAACCTAGCATCTGGTCTATTAATCAACCATATTTTAAAAATAATAAAACCCAAATTCGTTTGCAATCTAATAAGCAAAAGCTATTTATTTTAGAGGGACAAATGGGTTTAGATTTGCTTGATAGTATTGAAAAAGATATTTATGAACTTTCAAGTGAACATCGTTTAATGCCATCTCCTGACCAACTAGATAAATCAACAGCTGCAAAGGTTTTATCTGCTGCTGGAAGTGTAGGTGAAAATGCAGATACATTGCGTCGTGCTGATGGCTTAACAATAAGAAGGTTAAGTTGGTCTTTACAACTAAGGCATGTGGAAGCTCTTGCTAGAGATTTACCTCCAAGGGCATGGAAGGAGCAGAGAGATGAGTTTTATCAGTTTGCTTATAATCATATTTTAAGAGCAGATGTTATTTTTGATCATTTCACTTATTTACCTCGTCTTCTTGGCTTTGCTATTAGTCTTAATGAATGGCAGCAAGCACATTTAATAGTTTTGAAATGCTATCAAGCACTATATGTTTTAAAAGATCGAATTTTTGAACCATTAGGTGAAATTAATGGGACACAATGTCAGCTTCGTGAAGAAATATGGAAATATATTTTGGGTTCGCTAACAATATTATTTATTGATGCAGCGACAAAATACTTTGATCCTAAACAATTGTTTAAAGAGAAAGAAACTAAGCAAAGAGCAATTGAAAAAATATTTTTTGAAAGATTAATTGATAGTATAAACTCTTTTAATGATTTATTAATGTTTGATCCTAATATTGTTGATTTTTATAATAATGCTCCATTAGTTGCTAAAGCTGATTTGGCTAAAATTCCATATAAAGAAATTTTGAGTTTTAAGGAGTCAAAGCAATTATTTGAAAGCTCTTTAAATGAGAAAAATAAATTAATTAAAATAAAGTTTAAAAAATTTGATTTAATTAATTTTGAATCACTGAAGAAATTCCTTAAATCTTCATATAAGAAACGATTGAAGCATGTCGAGCAGAGTAAATATTCTTATGAAGATTACATGCCTTATTTATTTCCCACAAGACCTTACACTCCTTTAGAAATATCTGAATTAGCACCAGAATGTATGGGGCTTTTAACTAATGAAGGAAAGGTTTGTCAAATTAGACCGGCATTAATTTGGGCTAATTATACACAAGCTGTACGAGGTGTATGGATTAAACCAAGTTTACTAGCAATTGAAAATGATAAACAAAATGATAATATTAGAAGAAAACTTGATTCTAAAAAAAATCGTAGATTCTTAAAAATAGGAACAAAAAATAAAGATAATGTTATTATTGCTTTAACAAATTTAAAGACTACGCAAAGAGATTGGGCTAGTTCAGCAGCAAATAAACCTAATTTGAGTTTGGATAGATATCAACGAATATCTGATTTGGTTAATGACATTTTAAAATTAAAGCCTAAACCAGATTATGTAATATTTCCTGAATTATCTATACCATTAGAATGGGTGGACAGTATTGCATCAAGACTCTGCTCTATAGGAATTAGTATTATAGCAGGAACTGAATACCGCCATACTAGCAAGAATAAGCTTGTTAGTGAAGCTGTATTAATATTAGCTGATAATCGTTTGGGCTATTCAACTTTTTCTAAGATTTGGCAACCTAAGTTAGAACCAGCTGTAGCTGAAGATAAAGAGTTAATAAGTATATATGGTAAAGAATGGGACTTTGATATAACAAGACCTAAATCTAAAAATGGTATTTCAAGACCACTTAGAAAGCCAGTTTATATTCATAATAATTTTCATTTTGGAGTAATGGTTTGCTCCGAATTACAAAATAGTAAATCAAGAATAAGTTTCCAAGGTAAAGTAGATGCCCTTTCGGTTCTTAGCTGGAATCAGGATTTAGAGACTTTTTCTACATTAATTGAGTCTACTGCTTTAGATGTTCATGCCTACACAATTTTAGTAAATAATAGAGTATATGGAGATAGTCGAATTCGAGTTCCAGCTAAAAAATCCTATAATCGTGATTTAGCAAGAGTTAGAGGAGGCGAAAATGACTTTGTAGTAGTAGCTAATTTAGACATTAAAGAGTTAAGGGTTTTTCAAAGTCATGCCAAGAGATGGACACAAGATAATGATAAGTTTAAACCATTACCCGAAGGCTTTGAAATTATAAAATCCAGAAAATTATCACCACCAATAAAATAAAGCTTTAGATAAGTATTCAGATGATTATAAGCTTGAGACCTAGAAATGTAATATTAAAATTATTTTTTTAATATATTAATATTAGCTAGCTAGTTACTTTTCTATTGTAATTATTAAGGAATTAGATTTACGTCTAGATTATCTACTATTCGTAAATCTAATTAAATTGCTTACAACTTCTATAAAGAACTTTCATACTCCACATAACCATCTTCAATGGCCGGAATAATCTCTACAAACTCAAAGTAGGGCACTGTACAAAATTCAGAGTCTCGAATCGCATCAATCACAAAATAATAATCTTGCAGAGATGTCGTCTCAAACACAGCAATATCACTCGCTTTAGTACTAAACGCTTCAACGTCATACCAGCGAACTTTTACAGTCGGGTACTTCTCAAAAATAGGTTCAAGCTTCTGTGCACTAAACTCAGCCCGCTTTTCACGAGCTAAAGCCAACCAAGCAGGCAAAGCTCTTAAATGAATAAAAAAAGTATAGGTTCTAGACATAACCACTCCATGACTGGGCCGAGTTGTAATTCAAGTGAAAAGACATCATTTGCTTGTCATGTCAAAATGACTCAGTCAGTATATGAGTGATTACTCACATTAAATACTCGCATTTCGGCCCATGTCAGAAATCCTTCCAGACCCACGTAAACGCCCGCGTCAAGCACGCTCAGTCGCTACGTTTGAAGCTATTTTAGAAGCGGCTGCTCGCATTTTAGAGTCGTTAGGCTTTGCTGGATTTAACACAAATGCCGTGGCTGAACTTGCTGGCTTAAGCATTGGTAGCTTATATCAATACTTTCCATCTAAAGATGCTTTAATCGTTGAGTTAATTCGACGTGAACGCGCCAAACTTTCAAATCACATTCTTGAAGCCATACAGCAACACGATGCCGTAGACTTAAAAGAAAAACTAAAATTCATCATACAAGCTGCTGTGCAACATCAATTGAGCCGCCCAAAGTTAGCACGAACCTTAGAATTTGCTTCTGAAATTATTGGAAAAGACACTGAGGAAAGTGAACTTCAACACGAACTTGAAACCATAATTACTGATCTGTTTATGCGTTTTTGCATTTCACATGCACAGTTAGCCGCACAAGATGTAATTGCTTTAAGCAAAGGAATGATTAACGCGGCAGGCATAGCAGGGGAAAGCGATTTAAATCATTTACAGCAGCGAGTTGAAAAAGCTGTATTTGGATATTTGGATTTGAGCTAGCGAACATAAGCCAATGTTACAGCGGCACAACCCATGTCATTATGAAGAAAGAGCATATAGATTTGATAAATTCTTTAGAAGATGCTTTTAGATACTCAAATTACTTAAGTGTATGTAGGATAGGGTAGTGAGTCATTGTAAGAATGAATTTAGATTAGAGTGGAAATTATCTGCTTTAAAATTAATAGAGATTACATGAAATTGTGGAGAGTTGATCAATAAGTAATCCTGAAAGGTGACAAAGCATTAAAAAAGCCCAAATACTATGAGTCGGGCTTTTTTAAAAAATAAGACTATGATTTATATCAGATAAAAATTACATTTCGCATAAGCTGTATTATATTAGTTTTAGATTTTCTTCTTAATTCGAAAGAACAGTTAAACCTTTCTATTTTTTTTAACACACATAATTTTATCTGTATTTTAAAATTATAGATTACCGTTTCAATCGTAGGGATAGTTTAATTTTCTTAAATTACTCTGTGAAAATTTTATTTACATATACAAGGCTCCTTGCACTAGATGCTCTTCCTTTAAATCATCTGTACATGATGTCAATTTATTTGATTCAATCATGTATTTCTTTAAAAACTCAATTTGCTGAGTATCGAGTAAATACTTACAAATATAGCTATCATAAGAATACGAAAGCCAATCATTGACAAATATTAAATAATAATCTTCCTGATCAATATTGAATAACAATTCAGTATGCTGATACTGATCTTCCACTATAAACAAACAAAAATTATCCCACTTCAAGAATTCAGTTCGATAAGGAAGGCATTCAAAATATTTAGAAATTTTTTGCCCCTGTATAACTTGAATTTCTGGTAAATACTCAAGCACTCTTCTGATTGAAATTATAGTTGCACTAAAACTTCGTTCTGCCCCAAAACTATGACCTTCATTAATCCACTCATCTTGAGATAATTCCGCCTCAATAACATAAGATTTTAAAACTTCAGTTGGTCGATCATATAAAGTATTCAGTTCTGAATGTGGAGGGAGCCAAAGCAAATAATATCGCCCATTTTTAGTATGTTGAGCTTCAGAGTCTTGTAAAGAAATTTGGTACCTTTCACCAACTCTAGGCAAAAGCTCATCTAACTTTATGATGGACTCCCAACTTAAATCCCAGTTTGTTCGAGACCAATTGGCAGAAGCAAGTAGTTCAATTTTATTTCTATTCATTTTGACCATTTATCAGCAATTGCTTATCCCAGAATTAACTTTAACTCAAATCCCTTACAAACCACTAGCTAGCCAACAAAGGTCCTATGGCATTAAGGATAAACTGACGAAAACATGTTATATCAATCATCTTATCCAAATAAATATTATTTAATATAATAGGCGTTATCTGAAACCATATTTAAAAAGCTGTTTTAAATCAAATTAAAAAATTTTTTTATCTACTACAAAAAAGCAAATTCCGATTTTGACACAAATCGGCTTTTTTCGAGCATATTTGATAGTTCTCGCCAATCATTTTGACTAAAAATCACTCTGTATAACTTGAGTGAGATATAATTCGGTTTAACATAAAATTTCTTTTTGAATTCAAAATTAGAATAACGGCTAATTTTTATCACATCACATATTCTTGTAGTTTTTTAATAGTTTTGCTATTTATCTTAGTAAAACTATTAAAAAATTATGTAAAACAAGAAAGAATATGGATTATAAATTTTCTTGTATGTGTCGGTACTTTTAGTACAGGTGTTTTATTAGCTTCTGGTTTTTTTACTATTGTTTTATAGTGGGGATAGTTGTGATTTATAAACTTAAAATGTGGATCTCTAGGGAAGTGGTTGATCCATTTTTTTCATTATATTCGTATATTTATAAAAATTTTGTTCTTGTCCTTTCCTTAAGTTTGTGTGTGATTGTACTGCTTTGTGCTCTTAACCCAAGTATAGTTTTTACTCCTAGAAAAGAGAGTTTTGTTGTTTATGAGCCTGAATTTCATTTTAAAAATAGACGTATAAGGTCGTTAGTCGTAGAAAGAGATAATAAAAATTTTCTTATTAATTGTGCATATTTTAGAAATGAAAATGGTTCATTTTGTGACTTATATAAACCTAGAAGATTGCTTAAATTAGAAGGAAGTTTTTTTCCTTATCCTTCAATATTCCTTGATGGTAATAAAATTGTAGCTAGTAATGTTCGTTTTGAAGATGAAAAGGGGAGAGTAATTAATTTTTCAACAAGTGACGAGGAAGTTGCTTCTTGGTGGATTTGGGTTATGTTCCCCACCTTATTGATGAGGTATTTAATTTTAATTTGGTTAGTGGTGGTTGTTTCAATATTATGTTTAAAATTAGTTAAGCATAAGAAATAAACCTAATTTTATTTAAAAATAGTTTTACCTTTATATCGAGTTGAGAGATAGATATGAAAAAGGGCTGCTATTAGCAACCCTTTTGATCTAAGTAATATATTGTGGATTACTGAAACTGCTCTAAAGCCTCTTTTGCGGGTTCATATCCATTATCAGCAGCTTTTTTGAACCAAAATTTTGCATTTTCATAATCTGAGTAAACATTAGCATACATATAAGCTAGATTGTTCTGAGCCGCAGGTATACCTTTCTCAGCTACTTTTGTGTATAGCTCCAGAGCTTTTTTATTATCTTGTTTAACTAAGCTACCATCTGAATAAATATTTGCTAAGTTATATTGAGCTTCTGAAAGATTTTGATCCGCAGCTTTTTTATACAACTCTAAAGCTAAATTAATATCTTTTTGTACACCATTTCCCGAAAGATAAGCATTTGCCAAATTATATTGAGCTTTAGCATAACCTTGGTGAGCTGCTAATTTGTAAAACTCTAAGGCTTTAGATCTGTTTTTGCTTACATAATAGCCATTATCATACATGAGCCCCATATTATATTGGGCCTCCGGAAAGTCATTTTTCGCAGCTTTCTCATACCAATAGTAAGCTTTTTCTTCACTTTTTTGCGTCCCGATTCCCTTAAGGTACATTCCTGCTAAATCATTTTGTGCAATGGGCAGTCCTTTTTCGGCTGCCTTTTTAAAATATGAAAAAGCTTTTGAATAATCCTTAGGTACTTCTTTACCTAAGAAGTATTTCCCGCCTTGCTCATATATTTTACTTAATTCACTTTGAGTATTATTTTGTGGTGAAAGTGGTTTTGAGCAACATATAGTACTTAAAGTCGATAAACTTATGACGCTAGAAATTATTAAATATCTTATATTCATAATGTATCTCTTATAAATTAATCTACTGCAATTCATACTAATAGTTATCTTAAATAAATATAAAAAATCCGACATATAGTCGGATTTTTTATAGCCTCAAATTACATTGAGGAAGAATGCTTAAACTTACCAGCTTAACGCACCACCAGTTTGGTAGTCAGTTACGCGAGTTTCAAAGAAGTTCTTCTCTTTACGTAAATCCATCATCTCAGACATCCACGCAAATGGATTCGTTACACCAGCAAATTGCTCTGGTAAACCTAACTGAGATAAACGACGGTTACAGATGAATTTCAAATATTCTTCCATCATACTTGCATTCATACCTAATACACCGCGTGGCATCGTGTCACGTGCATATTCGATTTCAAGCATAGTACCTTCAAGAATCATTTGAATCACTTCTTGTTGGAACTCGGCAGTCCAAAGGTGAGGGTTCTCAATCTTGATTTGGTTAATCATGTCGATACCAAAGTTCAAGTGCATAGACTCATCACGCAAGATGTATTGGAACTGCTCAGCAACACCGTTCATCTTGTTACGACGGCCCATACTCAAAATTTGAGTAAAGCCACAGTAGAAGAAGATCCCTTCAAGTACGCAGTAGAATGCGATCAAGTTACGAAGTAAACGTTGGTCGTTTTCAGGAGTACCAGTGTGGAAAGTAGGGTCACTTAAAGATTGAGTGTACTTAAGGCCCCAAGATGCTTTACGCGCAACAGAAGGAATCTCGCGGTACATGTTGAAGACTTCGCCTTCGTCCATACCTAAAGATTCGATACAGTATTGGTAAGCGTGAGTGTGAATAGCTTCTTCAAACGCTTGACGCAAGATGTACTGACGGCATTCAGGGTTAGTAATGTGACGGTAAATCGCCAATACTAAGTTGTTTGCAACCAAAGAGTCCGCAGTCGAGAAGAAACCTAAAGAACGCATAACAATAGTACGCTCATCTTCGGTCAAGCCATTTTCAGACTTCCAAAGTGCGATGTCATGGTTCATGTTCACTTCTTGCGGCATCCAGTGGTTTGCACACCCGTCAAGATACTTCTGCCAAGCCCATTCGTATTTAAACGGTACAAGTTGGTTCAAGTCTGCACGACAGTTAATCATAGCTTTGTCGTCAACCTGAACGCGTTGTGCGCCCATTTCTAACTCTTCAAGGCCAGGAGCAACATCCAAATGTTCTAAGGCTGCAGATGCTCGAGCCATTGAATCGGTTGGATTTGTTGATCGCACGGAATGGGTTCCAGCGGATTGTGGAGCTGCCACGCTCTGCGATGATGGCTGCGCAGCAGATACATTCTGCGAATCAGACGTTTTTTCCGGTTGGATGGGCGCAGACTTGTGTTCAGGTGCAGCCGGTTTTTGCGAATCATCTTCAAAATCGTCCCAACTAAGGATAGACATTGTTGTTCTCTCTTCGTTGTATATATCTATGTTCGACATCTCTAAACGAAGATGTCACTACTATACGCTTATAATGTGTAAACAAAATTAAGTTTTATCGATGTATGACCAAATTTTGGGCCTTTGGTCCATCATCCCTACAACTTATTTTGCTTACGCTTTTGTTCACGGATTTTAAAAAAGGCGTAAACCATAGGCGTATAAAAGAAAATAAAGGCAAAGATTAAGATTCCAACACCAAGCATATAGTTATGGCTGAGATGAAAAAACATAATCTTTACCTCATTTAAAGTTACTCTTTTGTTTAAAGAGCAACTTTATTGAATGTTATTGGCAAGCTTCGCAATCTGGGTTGTCGATTGAACAAGCCATAGGAACCGGAGCTGCTTGAGTAAAGCCGTCTTCTTCAACTGCTTCAGGCTTTTTCGCTTCTACGACCGGAGCCGCTGCAGGGGCTGCTGCTTCTACAGTTGCAGGTTTAACCGCGTTTAATGCACCTGTGTTAATTGTAGATTTTTCAGCAGAAGTTGCACCTAAAGCTCGGAGGTAATAAGTCGTCTTAAGACCACGTAACCATGCCATCTTGTAAGTGATGTCAAGTTTCTTACCGTTTGCACCAGAGATGTAAAGGTTAAGAGACTGTGCTTGATCAATCCATTTTTGACGGCGTGATGCAGCATCAACAATCCAGCGTGGCTCAACTTCAAACGCAGTAGCAAAGATTGCTTTTAATTCTTCAGGAATACGAGCAATTTTTTGTACTGAACCTTCAAAATGTTTAAGGTCGTTAACCATTACTGTGTCCCAAAGACCACGGTCTTTCAATGCACGAACAAGGTAAGGGTTAATAACAGTGAACTCACCAGACAAGTTAGATTTCACATATAAGTTTTGGAATGTTGGCTCAATAGACTGAGAAACACCACAAATGTTCGAAATGGTTGCAGTTGGAGCAATCGCCATTACGTTTGAGTTACGCATACCGTCTTTTTGAACTTTGGCACGTAAAGTATCCCAGTCTAAACGTTGAGTACGGTCAACTTCGAACATACGCTCTGGACGAGATTTCGCAACAATTTCAATAGAGTCGATTGGAAGGATACCTTGATCCCACAATGAACCTTTGAATGTTGAGTAAGCACCACGTTCAACAGCCAAGTCGCTTGAAGTTTGGATTGCATAGTAGCTAATCACTTCCATTGACTCGTCAGCAAAGTTCACAGCTTCATCAGAACCGTAAGCCATACCCATTTCGTAAAGTGCATCTTGGAAGCCCATGATACCCATACCAACAGGACGGTGTTTCAAGTTAGAGTTTTTCGCTTGTGGTACAGCGTAGTAATTAATGTCGATAACGTTATCGAGCATACGAACTGCTGTTTTAACCGTACGCGCTAACTTTTCACGGTCTAATACGCCGCCTTTAACGTGTTGAACAAGGTTGATCGAACCTAAGTTACATACTGCAATTTCGTCTTGGTTTGTATTTAACGTAATTTCAGTACATAGGTTAGATGAGTGAACTACGCCAACGTGTTGTTGTGGTGAACGTAAGTTACATACATCTTTAAACGTGATCCACGGGTGACCAGTTTCGAACAACATAGAAAGCATTTTGCGCCATAAGTCTTTAGCACGTACTTTCTTGTGCAACATGTTCTGTTCTTTCGCAACAGACTCATAGTATGCATAGCGTTCAGCAAACTCAGCACCAGTTAAATCGTGTAGGTCTGGAGTTTCAGACGGCGTAAATAGTGTCCAATCGCCATCTTCAAACACACGTTGCATAAATAGGTCAGGAACCCAGTTTGCAGTGTTCATGTCGTGAGTACGACGACGGTCATCACCTGTGTTTTTACGAAGTTCCAAGAATTCTTCGATGTCTAAGTGCCAAGTTTCTAAGTACGCACAAACCGCACCTTTACGCTTACCACCTTGGTTTACTGCAACGGCTGTATCATTCGCAACTTTAAGGAACGGAACAACACCCTGAGATTTACCGTTTGTACCTTTAATATAAGAGTTCAGGGCACGTACAGGAGTCCAGTCATTACCTAAACCACCTGCCCATTTAGAGAGCATCGCGTTGTCACGCATTGCACCATAAATGTCATAAAGGTCATCACCAATCGTTGTTAAGTAACAACTTGAAAGCTGTGGACGTAATGTACCTGAGTTAAACAGGGTAGGCGTAGACGCCATGTAGTCAAAGCTAGACAACAAGTTATAGAACTCGATTGCACGCTCTTCTTTATCTTGCTCATTCAGTGCAAGACCCATAGACACACGCATGAAGAATAATTGTGGTAATTCGAAGCGAACGCCGTTTGAGTGAATGAAGTAACGGTCAAATAGAGTCTGTAAACCTAAGTAGGTAAACTGGTTAGAACGTTCAGGCTGAATCGCTGCTGCTAGTTTTTCTAAATCGAACTTAAGCAAGTCTGGTGAAAGCAAATCAAGCTCTACACCTTTTTTCAAGAATGCTTCAAGTGCATTGTTTTCAGCTGTATCGGCCGGTAAACCTAAGAATGCTAAACCAGTGCTGACCAACTCATCACGAAGCAAACGTGCAGTTACGTATGTATAGTTAGGTTCTTGTTCGATACGCGTACGTGTTGCCATCATCATGGTGGTAGCAATATCGCTTTCTTTTACGCCGTTATATAAGTTTTTAACGGTCTCATCGATAATTGCTTGAACCTCAATACCTTCTAAGCCTTCAGCAGCTCTATTTACAGTTGCTTGTAACGCACTTAAATCAAGTGGTTGAAGCTGACCGTTTGCATCAGTAACTTGCAAGGTAGGGTGGTGGTTTGAATTTGTTTGCTGACGAGCGCTAGCACGTTGTTCGCGGTAAATTACATAAGCGCGGGCAACTTTTTGTTCCCCAGTACGCATTAAAGCAAGTTCTACTTGATCTTGAATTTCTTCAATATGGATCGTACCGCCCGATGGTAAACGGCGTTTAAAAGTATTTAATACCATTTCCGTCAACTGGGTAATACGGTCATGAATACGGCTTGAATCCGAACTCTGTTGACCTTCCACAGCAAGAAAAGCTTTACCAATCGCAACAGAAATTTTCTCTGCATCAAATGCAGCAACATCTCCAGTACGCTTAATCACCTGAATTTGACCAGGAGTCGAAGTAATTACGCTCATGCCAGCATAGCTCCATTGTCACTTTTGTTATGTTCATAGACCGTTTGAACCGAGCAAAAAACATGCCACGATATTTGAGGGATAAACACAAGACTTAGTAGTTAAAGTTTATTTTCAACACAAGATACGGGATTTTTTAAGCTAGATCAATCTTGACTTTTTAGTAATTTTTTATCTGTATGATTTGTCGGGAGATAGCATACCAAAGCTATGAAAAAACACTTATAGATAACTTTGTGGATAACTCAAAAAACAAGCACTTGAGCGAATTTAAATTCATCAAAGAAATAATTTGTTTAATATTCATACATAGGAAATATGAATAGATTATGACATATAAGAATAATCAACAGATATCAAAAACACTTGAAAATTCAAAGGTTAATAAAATGCAACAAAACATGGTTGTCATGTATCAGTTTGGTGAACGCCTACTTGTTTACAATGTAAACGTGTGTATATTGCAAATGATAAACGAATGTATCTGCAAGATTTTTAAGATGCATGTAATGAGATTTATAGGGGCAATGATATGAGCCAAGAAGAAAAGTTACCAAAGATTCTGATCGTTGAAGACGACGAGCGTTTAGCGCGATTAACTCAAGAGTATTTAATCCGCAACGGTTTGGAAGTTGGTGTAGAAACTGATGGTAACCGTGCAATTCGTCGTATTATTAGTGAGCAACCAGATCTTGTGGTCTTGGATGTCATGTTGCCGGGTGCAGATGGTTTAACCGTTTGTCGTGAAGTTCGCCCACACTACCATCAACCTATTTTGATGTTGACTGCGCGTACTGAAGACATGGACCAAGTACTTGGTCTAGAAATGGGTGCAGACGATTATGTCGCTAAACCAGTTCAACCACGTGTATTATTAGCGCGTATTCGTGCACTATTACGTCGCACAGATAAAACTGTTGAAGATGAAGTTGCTCAACGTATTGAGTTTGACGACCTTGTTATCGACAACGGTGGCCGCTCTGTAACCTTAAATGGTGAGCTTGTTGACTTTACAAGTGCTGAATATGACTTGTTATGGTTGCTTGCTTCAAACGCTGGTCGCATTTTATCGCGTGAAGATATCTTCGAACGTTTACGTGGTATCGAATACGATGGTCAAGACCGTTCAATCGACGTACGTATTTCACGTATTCGTCCAAAAATTGGCGATGATCCTGAAAATCCAAAACGTATTAAAACTGTACGTAGTAAAGGTTACTTGTTTGTTAAAGAAACCAATGGATTGTAAAATCTGATTAAACTTCCTATAAGGTTGGTCGAGTGTTTAAACACAGTATATTCCTGCGAATATATGCGGGGCTGGTAATTCTTGTTGTTTTGGTGGCTGTTTTTGGGTATTTACTGGTACAAATTATCAACTACCAACGCGCACAAGAATACCGAGAATCTTTAACTGATGGTATTTCTTATGTCATTAGTGAAGGGGTTGCTCGACAACCTGGGAAGCAGCAAAAGATAGATTGGATTTCTGACGCATCTGATTTGCTCGAACTTCCAATTTACTATACCGATGCAAGCAAGGTTGAATTGTCTAGAACCGAGAAAAAGCGGATCGAAGCACAAAAATCTGTTGTTCGTTACGATGCCAGTAATAGCATTGCATATGTCATTATTGGTTTGCGTGACGACCCACAACATTATCTATCTATAAAAGTCGACAAAATTAGTGAACGTCAAATGAAGGCTCTTCCTATTTTTGTACTCGACTATCTAATGTTTTATCCGGGGCAGGAACAAGAGTACCTTGCCAAGATTCAAAAACACTTCTCATATCCAATCAATATTCAAAACATTCAAGATGTAAATCTGGACTCTGAACAGATTGGACGTTTACGCCAAGACCAAAGTGTCATGTTGTATAAAGATAGTGCAACAGTACGTGGTACAACCATTTCGATTGTTTCTCCAATCCCGAATCATCCTGCACAAGTGTTAGTGTTGGGCCCAGTTCCAATGTTTAACTGGATGCCTTTACAGCTTTCTGCGGGTATTACCTTATTTAGCCTGTTCTTATTAAGTTTAGGTGTTTACGGTTTGATTTTGCCGTTAGAGCGCAAAATTCGACAAGTGCGTTATGCATTAAACCGTATGAAATCGGGTGATTTGTCATTGCGTGTTCCGATTGAAGGAAGTGACGAAATGGCAAACTTGGCTTCAAGTTATAACAATATGTCTGATCATATTCAGCGTTTGATTGAAGCTCAACGTGAGTTAATGAGAGCGGTATCTCATGAACTCAGAACGCCTGTGGCACGTATTCGCTTTGGTACAGAAATGTTAGCCGAAGAAGATGACTACAATCACCGTATGCATCAGGTCGACATGATTGATAAAGATATTGAAGCACTCAATACCTTAATTGATGAAATCATGACCTATGCAAAACTAGAGCAGGGTACACCTTCGCTAGATTTTGCAGAAATTGTGCTCTTTGAAGTGTTAGATCAGGTTGCTGTTGAAACCGAAGCTTTAAAAACACAGAAAGAAATTGAGCTCATTCCACCACCTTTATATGTCAAAGTAGATGCAGAGCGCCGTTACCTTCACCGTGTTGTACAAAACTTGGTAGGTAATGCTGTTCGCTATTGTGATAACAAAGTGCGTATCACTGGTGGTATTCATAGCGATGGTATGGCTTTTGTTTGTGTTGAAGATGATGGACCGGGTATTCCTGAGCAAGACCGCAAACGCGTATTCGAAGCCTTTGCACGTTTAGATGATAGCCGTACACGTGCATCTGGCGGTTATGGTTTGGGCCTTTCCATTGTAAGTCGTATTGCTTACTGGTTTGGTGGTGAGATTAAAGTAGATGAGAGCCCAAGTTTGGGTGGGGCACGCTTTATTATGACGTGGCCAGCACATCGCTTTAAACAACCGCCATTAAAAGCAAATAAAAAAGCACCTGCATAAGGTGCTTTTTTTATTGGTTTATTTATAACTGAGTGGCATCAGGCTCTAAAATTGGTTTTCCGCTTCTTAGACTGTTTAGCGCATCTATATTAAAGTCAATTAACAGCGAATTGTTTTTAGCATCGATTTGATATTTTTGAATAAGAGGTTGGTCTCCATTCAATGTTTCAACTCTATATGAATCCGCAATATGTAAAATGCCTTCTAGGTTTGTTGTTGTTGACGCGAAATCTTGTCTAAAAATTTCATAGACATCACGCAAGTCAAAAATGGCATTATCTGCATCTGGATGTTTTTGAATATAGCTTTCTATGTGTCGCACGAGTAATTGTGCAAACAAGTAATAGTCTGGTTTATGCGTATATTCTAGATTCATACATTTTTCTCCTTATTATCTGTTACTAGCATACATGGCAAAACAGAAGTTATTGTATAAAATTCATTACACTAGATGATGACTTGAAAATATTACAAAGAAATAAAAACTCGGTTACGTCCTTGGCGCTTTGCTTGATAGAGTGCGTCATCTGCTTCTTTAAACAAGCTTTCAATAGGGCGATGGTAGTTTGGAGAATATAAACTAATACCAATACTGACCTGTACAAAAATAGGTAATTTGCCATAGACATAAATGGGTTGCTGACTAATTTTAATGCGTATTCTTTCTGCAAGTTCAAAAGCTGCTTCTTTAGTTGTGTCTGGAATAAAAATTGCGAATTCCTCACCGCCAAAACGACCGAGTAAGTCATGAGGGTGCAAAATATTTTGTATGGTGGTTACACAGGTTTGTAAGGCTCTATCACCAATCAAATGACCATAACTATCATTCACTTTTTTAAAGTGATCGACATCCAACATAAAAAATGCAGAGGTCTTATTTTCCTTTTGTACTTTTTCCTGAAGTAGACGAACTGATTGTAAAAACTGACGTCGAGTTAAACTCGAAGTGAGTTCATCATGGGCAATTGCATGTTGTAATTTTTGAATTAAATCAGAATGAAGCGCACTAATACTAGAAACGGTAAGAGGTGCAAGCGTCATCATAATTAATCCAATACGAATTGAGATGGTATTGCTTAAGTATTCATTTGGATAAAGTAATAAATAATGTCCAGAGACATGATAAATAGTATAAGCACTGGTAAATGAGGTAATCAGTGCCACAATAATTGGTTTATAGCGTATAGCACACCAAGTTAAGGCTGCTATAGGGTAGAGTAAAGAACCCGGTCCTGAGTCGTAATAACTTACGACAATTGAAACTAATACCGCCAAAAAGGGTAATAAATCAATCGTAGTTATATGTTGCCGATTACCCTTAAGATAACGCTTTATTTGAGGGTAAGGAGGAAAGTTTATGAGTATAGGGAGTAGAAGTAGGGCATTTTGTAATTCGGAAGTCATCCAGTAACCAAATTCGGCCCAAAAGCTGCCAAGCATAAATTTGGTATTAAACATCGGTACAAAAGTTGCAGCAAAATAAGCGCCTACTAAGCTGCCAATTCCGCATAATGCAAATAAAAATAGATAAGAATAGCCACGATGAGCAGCTTTAATATGTTGATTTAAAAAAAGGTATAGCGTTAAAGAGGTAACCACATAAAGAAAATTAGAAGTGGTTAGAATAATAGTTAGTAAAAAGGGTGTGCCTTGAATAAGATCGGCAATTACATATCCAGTATACGCACCAAGAAAAGTACCGAGTTTACGTGTTTGAGGATAACGAACAAGTAATCCTAGTAGAACCGAATTGGCAGGCCAGAAAAAGGCAAGAAAACTAAGTGGGCGAGACGCAATTCCAATGAAGCAGCATATTGAAATAATGACAGTAAATAAGAGAAAAAATTTCAAGAAGGAAGAAAATGAAAGTTCACGAAGTGAGTATGGCATCAGCTGCCCTTAATGATAAATACCCTTATCCAAGAGTAATAACTATTATGCATGATTAAACATTCATCATAATTCAGAGCAGAAGATGAATACAATAAAAAACCGCCTAATATTATAAAAAAGTAAGTTGTTTAATTTGACCAAATGAGTAATTGTTCAAATAATATTAAAAATCAAAAAATGAAAAAAATCATCACAAGTATAAAAACTATCAAATAAACCGATTATGAACGGTGAAACCCCCTCTACAAGACATAGATGAATACTTTTGATTAGAAAATCATCCAAAAGACTAAGACGCTTCAACTAGCATGCGAAATTAGAAATCAGGTACAATTGGCGGGATTAATTTTGTGTTTGGTGTATTCAAAGGCCAATACATACATTCTTTGTTAAATAATAGGCCTGCCAGGAGTTATCCCCGCATGAGTGCCATTACTCCATACGACTGGGCGATTATCGCCTTCGTGATCGGCGTTACATTTCTTTGCGTCTTTATGCTCACAGTTCCCTTACTCCTCGGGGGAAAATCGTGGGGACGTGCTAAGCAAGAGCAGTTTGAATCAGGTGTCGTGAGTGCTGGTGGCGCTCGCATTCGCCTGTCTGCAAAGTTCTATCTAGTTGCAATTTTCTTCGTTGTTTTCGACTTAGAGGCACTTTACCTCTATGCATGGTCTACTTCGGTGCGTGAAGTAGGGTGGTTGGGATATACCACTGTTGTGATCTTTGTCGTTGACCTGTTAATTGCGCTTGTTTATGCCTTCTCTGTAGGTGCCTTAAGTTGGTCACCGGCAGATCGTCGTAAATCAGCTGGTGAGAAGATTAAAGTCGGTTCACCATCAATGAACATTGCTGAAATTACACGCTTTAACTCTATTGAAGAGCTCGTAACTGACCCTACAGGCCAGATTCCAGCCCAATCATCAGGTCGTGTTAAGTCAAAAACTACACCTGCATTGTCATCTGAAAAGGAGTAAGTCGGGATGAAATATACTCTGACCCGCGCGAATCCGGATGCTGATCAATACCCATTGCAAGAACGTCAAATCGTGACTGATCCGCTAGAAGAGGAAGTGAATAAAAACGTATTCATGACTCGCTTAGAGGATGTCTTGCATACAGCAGTAAACTGGGGACGTAAAAACTCTTTGTGGCCATTTAACTTTGGTACCTCATGTTGTTACGTTGAATATGCAACGACTTTAACAGGCGTGCATGACTTGTCCCGTTTCGGTGCAGAGGTTATTCGTGCTTCACCTCGTCAGGCTGACTTGATGATTGTTGCAGGTACCTGCTTTGTAAAAATGGCTCCGGTTATTCAACGTTTGTATGAACAAATGTTAGAACCTAAATGGGTTATTTCGATGGGTGCTTGTGCAAACTCTGGAGGTATGTACGACATCTATTCAGTAGTACAAGGTGTAGACAAAATTATTCCTGTTGACGTGTACGTCCCAGGTTGTCCGCCTCGTCCTGAAGCATTAATCCAAGCGTTAATGCTTTTGCAAGACCAGATTCAATTAGAGCGACGCCCGCTTTCTGCCGTGATTGGTGATGATCTTCAGCCAGTGTATAAGCCAAAGATGATGCCAGAACGTGATCGTAAGAATGCGCAGCGTATTGCCGTTAAAAACTTACGCTCTATGGATGAGATTAAATAATTTTTTGACGGTGTTTTGACATATCTAACCGATATGTTCATCGAGAAAATTGACAGAATTTGTATTAAATAGGAAGCCAAGCCAATGGCTGAAACTGACATTGCTATGCCAGAATCAACACCAGTTGATTCACGCCCAGCATTTGCAATCGTAGAAGAGCTCAAAACCAAGTTTGGTGAGAACTTCTATGTGCAGGCGACTTTTGAAGAGTTTCCAACAGTCTGGGTTGAGCGCGCACGCGTGCAAGAAGTCCTCATGTTCCTGCGTAAAGTGGAACGTCCTTATGTAATGCTGTTTGACTTATCAGCGATGGATGAGCGTTTACGTCAACATCGTGATGGTTTACCAGCATCTGACTTCACTGTGTTCTATCATTTATTATCGCTTGAGCGTAATAGTGACATTCGTATCAAGGTTGCCTTGAACGAAAATGATCTTAACCTCCCGACAGCGACAAATATCTGGCCAAATGCCAACTGGTATGAACGTGAAGCTTACGATATGTTCGGTATCAATTTCGAAGGGCATCCAATGCTCCGTCGTATCTTGTTGCCAACGTATTGGGAAGGTCACCCGCTTCGTAAAGAATATTCAGCACGTGCGACAGAATATACGCCGTACATGCAAGACAAAGCGAAGCAAGATTTTGAACAGGAACACTTACGCTTTGTACCTGAAGATTGGGGTCTTAAGCGTGGTAACGCTGACGAAGACTTCATGTTCTTGAACTTGGGCCCTAACCATCCATCTGCGCACGGTGCGTTCCGTGTTGTATTGCAGTTAGATGGCGAAGAAGTGAAGGACTGTGTACCTGATATCGGTTATCACCACCGTGGTGTGGAAAAGATGGCTGAACGTCAAACATGGCACTCTTTCATTCCTTATACTGACCGTGTTGACTACTTAGGTGGTTGTGCTCAAAACATGCCTTATGTCATGGCTGTAGAGCAAATGGCAGGTATTAAAGTTCCTGAACGTGCGCAAGTGATTCGTGTCATGTTGAACGAATTGTTCCGTATTAATAACCACTTGTTATTCTGTGGTACGGCAATTCAGGATGCCGGTGGTATGACACCAGTATTCTATATGTTCGCAGACCGTCAAAAAGTTTACGACATTGTTGAGGCAATCACGGGTTACCGTATGCACCCAGCATGGTTCCGTATTGGTGGTACAGCACATGACCTTCCAAACAACTGGCAAAAACTTGTTAAAGACTTGTTAGAGTGGATGCCAAAACGTTTGAACGAATACTACACAGCTGCACTTAAAAACTCTGTGTTTATTGGTCGTACACGTAATGTTGCTCAATACGATGCAAAATCTGCGCTTGCTTGGGGTGTAACTGGTACTGGTTTACGTGCAACAGGTATTGATTTTGACGTTCGTAAATATCGTCCATACAGTGGCTATGAAAACTTCGATTTTGATGTGCCAGTTGAGTATGAAGGCGATGCATACGCTCGTGTGCTTGTTCACTTCCGTGAAATTACTGAGTCACTCAAAATTATCAAACAGTGTTTGGATAACATGCCTTCTGGTCCATATAAAGCGGATCACCCATTGGCTGTGCCACCACCAAAAGATAAGACGTTACAAGATATTGAAACCTTGATTACGCACTTCTTGAGCGTGTCATGGGGTCCTGTCATGCCTGCTGGTGAATCATCATTCATGACTGAAGTTGTGAAAGGTGCGAGTACTTACTACTTGACTTCAGATAAATCGACTATGAGTTATCGTACTCGTATTCGTACACCGACGTTTACTCACTTACAGCAAATGCCTTCAGTGATTAACGGCAGTTTGGTATCTGACTTAATCATTTATCTGGCGACCATTGACGTGGTTATGGCTGACGTGGATCGCTAAGGGGTAACGCAAAATGATGATTCTGACTGATAAAAAACCACGTGTGAATGTTGAAGGGATTTTGACTGCTGAAGAAATCCATGAAATTGAACATCACATTGGTCACTATCCATACCCACGTGCAGCTTCTTTAGATGCACTAAAGTGCGTACAGCGCCGTAATGGTTGGGTAGATGATGCTCAAATGAACGCCATCGCACAATTATTGACGATTAGTGTTGCAGATTTAGAGGGTGTAGCAACGTTCTACAACCGTATCTATCGCCAACCTGTAGGTCGTCACGTAATTTTGCTTTGTGACTCAATTGCTTGCTTCTTAATGGGTGCTGAAACACTAGCTGAAGCATTCCAGCGCGAATTAGGTATTCAGTTTGGTCAAACGACACAAGATGGTCGTTTTACACTGCTCCCAATTTGCTGTCTAGGCAACTGTGACAAAGGCCCAACGTTAATGATTGATGAAGATACTCACGGTTTAGTTGAAGTGACATCAGTCAAACAGTTATTGGAGAAGTATGTATGAATACTGAACCAAAACCAATTTATGGCGACGGTAATCCGGAAACTCATCCACTGACTTGGCGTTTAAGCAAACAAGAAGCAGTACGTAGCGCTGATGACTATGAAGCACTCGAAGGTTATGCGGGCTTTAAAAAAGCATTAGGCATGAAACCTGCTGAAGTGTTAGACGTTATTAAAGCTGCAACTGTAAAAGGTCGTGGTGGTGCAGGCTTCCCAGCAGGGATCAAATGGTCTCTTATGGCGCCAAATGATGGTGGTCCACGTTACTTAATCTGTAACGCCGATGAGATGGAACCAGGTACCTTTAAAGACCGTTTGTTGATGGAAAAACTTCCTCACCAATTGATCGAAGGTATGTTGATTGCAGGTTATACCCTAGAAGCAACTCAAGGTTATATCTTCATTCGTGGTGAATACATCGAGGCTGCTCAATACCTAAATGAAGCGCTTGAGCAAATTCGCGCTAAAGGTTACTTAGGTGACAACATTTTAGGTTCTGGCTGGAACTTCGAGTTACACGTGCACACTGGTGCAGGTCGTTATATCTGCGGTGAAGAAACTGCATTGATTAACTCGCTTGAAGGTCGCCGTGCTAACCCACGTACTAAACCACCATTCCCGCAAGTTGCTGGTGCATGGGGTCGTCCTACGATTGTGAACAACGTTGAAACTTATAACAACTTGCCAGCAATCATGCTTCGTGGTCCAGAGTGGTATATCGGTTTATCAGCTGGTAAATCAAAAGATCCAGGCACTAAGATTTATGGTGCGTCAGGTAAAGTCAAATTCCCTGGTCTTTGGGAACTACCATTTGGTACGACTGCACGTGAAGTAATTGAAGATCATGCTGGTGGTATGCGTGAAGGCTTAAAGCTTAAAGCATGGTTACCAGGTGGTGCGTCAACTGACTTTTTACCTGCAGATACCATTGATTTACCAATGGATGCTGAAACCATTATGAAAGCAGGTTCTCGTTTAGGAACATGTTTATTGATGGTGGTAGACGAGACCCAATGTATGGTGTCGTTGACCCGTAATCTTGAAGAATTCTTTGCGCGTGAATCATGCGGTTTCTGTACACCGTGCCGTGATGGTTTGCCATGGGCTGTTAAAGCGCTTAAAGCACTTGAGACAGGTGAAGGTAAGAAAGAAGATATCGACCATTTACAAGAACTTACTCGTAAATTATGGATTGGTAAAACTTTCTGTGCCCACGCACCAGGTGCGATGGAGCCGCTTATGGGCGCACTCAAACATTTCCGTAGCGAGTTTGAAGCGAAAGTGACGAATCGTCCTGTCGTGCAAACTAGCAACGTAGAACAAGCTTAAGGGATTCGACTATGGCTACAATTCATGTCGATGGAAAATCGTACGAAGTCAATGGATCAGAAAACTTGCTACAAGCATGTTTATCCCTTGGCATTGATATTCCGTATTTTTGTTGGCACCCATCCTTAGGTTCTGTTGGTTCATGTCGTCAATGTGCCGTAACTCAGTATGCAAATCCTGAAGATACGCGCGGACGTCTTGTGATGTCATGTATGACACCAGCATCTGACAATACCTATATCTCGATTGAAGACAAAGAAGCAACGGATTTTCGTGAATCTATCGTTGAGTTCTTAATGACCAACCACCCACACGACTGTCCAGTGTGTGAAGAAGGTGGTCACTGTCATTTACAAGATATGACTGTAATGACTGGTCATGACCGTCGTCGCTACCGTTTTACTAAGCGTACACATTACAACCAAGAACTAGGCTCATTTATCGCGCATGAAATGAACCGTTGTATTGCTTGTTACCGTTGTGTTCGTTACTACAAAGACTATGCGGGCGGTACAGACTTTGGTGTGTTTGCCAATGCTTCACGTGTTTACTTTGGTCGTCCAGAATCAGGTACTTTAGAGTCTGAATTCTCTGGTAACTTGACTGAAGTATGTCCAACAGGTGTATTTACCGACAAGACGCACTCAGAACGCTATAACCGTAAATGGGACATGCAATATGCACCAAGCGTGTGTCATGGCTGTTCTTCGGGTTGTAACATTTCTCCGGGTGAGCGTTATGGCGAAATCCGTCGTGTAGAAAACCGTTTCAACGGTTCGGTTAACCAATACTTCCTTTGTGACAAAGGCCGTTTTGGCACAGGTTATGTAAACCGTGCAGATCGTCCACGTCAACCTCAATTCCGTAATGGTGAAACAGTAGCAACTGTTTCTGTTGACCAAGCTTTAGATCAAGCGATTGCGAAACTTGAAGGTAAAAAAGTTTTAGGTATTGGTTCACCACGTGCAAGCTTAGAATCAAACTATGCATTACGTGAACTTGTAGGCCAAGCAAACTACTCAACAGGTGTTGCACAAAAAGAGCAAAGTCTTGTTGAACTTGCTGCTTCAATCATGCAAACAGAGGGCATTTACAACCCGAACATGCGTGAAATTGAAAGCTATGATGCAGTATTAATTTTGGGTGAAGATTTAACTCAAACTGCACCACGTATGGCTTTGTCAGTTCGTCAAGCTGCGAAAAACAAAGCTCGCGAAATGGCTGCAAAAACACGTACGCCAGATTGGTTGGCTGAGCCTGTACAACGTATTGGTCAGGAAGCGAAATCTCCGATCTATATTTTGGCTGCAACTCAAACTCGTCTTGCCGATGTTGCGACTGGTGAAGTTGTTGCATCTCCAAATGACATCGCGCGTTTAGGTTTTGCAGTTGCTGCGGCAGTTAAAGGTGAAACAGTTAATGGTTTGGATGACGATGCAAAAGCATTTGCTCAAACTATTGCAGACACTTTAAAAGCAGCAAACAAACCATTAATTATTGCGGGTACGAGCTTGCAAGATGCTTCAATTATGGAAGCGGCAGCAGAGTTAACGCAAAACCTTGGTTCAAAAGCTGGTTTAAGTCTTGTAGTTCCTGAAGTGAACTCTATGGGCTTAGCATTGTTTGGTGGTTTAAGCCTTGAACAAGCATTTGCTCAAGACTACGACACACTTGTTATTGTTGAAAATGACTTGTTCCGTCGTTTACCAGCTGCTCAAGTTAAAGCAGCACTTGATAAAGCTGAAACGGTAATCGTGCTTGATCACAGCGAAACAGAAACTGTGAAACAGGCTGATATCGTTCTTTCAGCAGCAAGCTTTGCCGAAGGTGATGGTACTGTTGTAAGCCAAGAAGGTCGTGCACAACGCTTCTATCAAGTTTACGATCCAAGCTACTACAAGCCTGAATACGCGATTAAAGAATCTTGGCGTTGGTTGCATGCCATTGAAACTGGTCTTAAAGGTAAGCCAGTTGATTGGACATTGCTTGATGACGTTATCGAAACTATCGTTAAAAATGTTCCGGTACTTGAAGCAATTCAAGACGTTGCACCAGATGCAGGCTACCGTGTACATGGTTTGAAAATTGCGCGTGAACCACGTCGTTATTCTGGTCGTACAGCAATTCGTGCACCTTTATCGGTTCATGAACCTAAGCAACCAACAGATCCAGACTCAGCATTAACATTCTCTATGGAAGGTTATGTAGGTCCACAAAAAGCATCTTCACTTGTACCATTTGCGTGGGCTCCAGGTTGGAACTCTCCACAATCTTGGAACAAATACCAAGATGAAGTGGGCGGTCACTTAAAAGGTGGTGATTCAGGCGTTCGTTTATTCGATCGTTTAGCAAAACGTCCAGCACGTAGCTATGTTGCTCCAACTGCGGTAGTTGCAAACCCCGAAAGCTTCCGTCTTGTACCAATGCACCACATTTTTGGTTCTGGTGAATTCACGATTAAAACACCTGCAATGGAAACTCGTATTCCTGAAGCTGTATTTGCTGTGGGCGAACAAGACGCAACGCGTTTGAATCTACAAGAAGGCCAACGTATTACAGTTAAAGCAGGCGAAACTACAGTGAGCTTACCTGTACAAGTAATTGAATATTTACCTACAGGTTATATCGGTTACCCAGTTGGTTTAGCACCGACAGTATCCTTAGCTGAGCCTGTTTCAGTGGCATTAGGAGTGTAATTCATGAATCAAGAAATTATACGTCAAACGCCACTTTGGGCTGAGAACTGGCCAATTGCTTACGCAGTTGTTCAAGCAGTTGTGATTTTGCTTGTTGTAGTTTTAGTTGCAGCGTTGATGTCTTTTATTGAGCGTCGTTTGCTTGCATTGTGGCAAGACCGTTATGGTCCAAACCGTGTTGGTCCTGGTGGTATGTTCCAGATCGTTGCCGACATGCTTAAGATCATGTTCAAAGAAGACTGGACACCAAAATTTGCTGATAAATTAACTTTCCGTTTAGCTCCGGCAGTTGCGATGGCAACTGCGGTGCTTTCGTTCATGGTTATTCCTGTAAGCCCTGCATTGGGTGTTGCAGACATGAGCATTGGTCTGTTGTTCTTTATGGCAATGGCAGGTATTGCGGTTTATGCAGTGTTATTCGGTGGTTGGGCATCAAATAACAAATATTCATTACTCGGTGGCTTACGTTCAGCTGCTCAAACCATTTCTTATGAAGTGTTCTTGGGTATCTCCTTAATGGGCGTGGTTGCAATTGCTGGTTCATTTAACCTTCGTGAAATTGTTGAAGCACAACGTGATGTTTGGTTCATCATTCCACAGTTCTTAGGTTTCTTGATTTTCGTTGTTGCAGGTGTTGCGGTAACTCACCGTCACCCATTTGACCAACCTGAAGCAGAACAAGAATTGGCTGAAGGTTACCATGTTGAATATGGCGGTATGAAATGGGGTATGTTCTTCGTTGCTGAATATGTAAACGTTGTACTTATCTCTGCATTAATCGTGACTTTATTCTTTGGTGGCTGGTTAGCGCCATTCAATTTAGAAATTCCATTTATTCCACCAGTATTCTGGTTCGTGATTAAAACAGCATTCTTCGTAATGATGTTTGTATTGGCACGTGGTTCTTTAATGCGTCCACGTTATGACCAAGTCATGAACTTTGGTTGGAAAATTTGTTTGCCATTGGCGTTGGTCAACTTGTTAGTGACTGGTGCTGTGATTCTGATGAATCAGGCCTAGGACAGCAGGGAGTACAAAATGTATAAATTTCTAGCTGGATTCGGATCGATTGTACGTTCGTTGTTTATGGTATTTAGCCATGCAACGCGTAAACGTGACACGATTTTATATCCAGAAGTACCGGCTGAACAGATTGTGCCACCACGCTTTCGTGGTCGTATTGTGTTGACGCGTGACCCAGATGGGGAAGAGCGTTGTGTGGCATGTAACCTTTGTGCGGTTGCATGTCCAGTTGGCTGTATTTCATTACAAAAAGCTGAAAAAGAAGATGGTCGTTGGTATCCGGAATTTTTCCGTATCAACTTCTCTCGTTGTATTTTCTGCGGTATGTGTGAAGAAGCATGTCCAACCACAGCGATTCAAATGACTCCAGATTTCGAGTTAGGCGAATACGTACGTCAAGACCTTGTTTATGAGAAAGAAAACTTACTCATTTCAGGTCCAGGTAAATACCCAGACTACAACTTCTACCGCGTAACCGGTATGGCAATTAACGGTAAAGAGAAAGGTCAAGCACAAAAAGAAAGTGCACCAATCGATGTACGGAGTCTATTACCATGATGTGGCCGTTTTATTTGATGGCGCTCGTGGCCATCGTTTCTACGGTTCGTGTAGTGACTAACACGAACCCTGTACATGCATTGCTTAGTCTGATCGTTTCATTACTTGCTGTTGCTGGTATTTTCATGATCGTAGGTGCGCCGTTTGCCGGCGCCCTCGAAATCATTGTTTATGCTGGTGCAATTATGGTCTTGTTCGTATTCGTTGTGATGATGCTTAACTTAGGGCAACACACTGTAGAACAAGAGCGTAAATGGCTTTCTTCAGATGCTTGGGCATATCCGGCACTCATGAGCTTTTTACTTGGCTTGCTTTTAGTTTGGATGCTTGGTGGCGAATATACAACCATCTCTGCACCACTTGGAGCACAAGTAATTGGACCAAAAGTTGTTGGTCAAGCGCTCTTTACTCACTACTTATTATTGGTTGAAGTTGCCGCGATGTTATTGCTAGCAGCCCTTGTTGCAGCATACCACTTAGGTAAACGTGAACCAGGTGCAGAAGAGGAAAAAGAATAATGGGCCAGATCCCTTTAGAACATGGTTTGATTGTTGCAACCATTCTTTTTGCACTCGGTTTTTACGGTGTAATGGTGCGACGCAACCTACTATTTATGTTAATGAGCCTTGAAATCATGATGAATGCTGCTGCGTTAGCATTCGTTCTTGCGGGTAGCGTATGGGCACAACCAGATGGACAAGTGATGTTCATTCTGATTTTAACCCTTGCTGCAGCAGAGGCGTGTATCGGTCTTGCGATTGTCCTTCAGTTCTATCATCGCTTCCATCATTTGGATGTGGATGCTGCTAGTGAGATGCGCGGATGAGTTATTTATATCTAACAGTATTATTTCCGCTAATCGGTTTTATTTTATTGGCGGCAGGGCGTGATAAGCTCTCTGAAAATGTTGCAGCAATTATTGGTGTGGGTTCTGTAGGTTTATCTGCATTATTTGCATTGATTGCTGGTATGGCATTTACCAACAGCGGCCAACAGGTTTTTGTTCAAAACCTTTGGACATGGTTCAATGTTGGTGGTTTCGCTCCTGGCATTAGCTTACATTTAGATGGCTTATCTTTACTCATGATGGGCATGATCACTGGTGTTGGTTTTCTAATCCACATCTTTGCATCATGGTACATGCGTGGTGAAGAAGGTTATGCGCGTTTCTTCTCTTATTTCAACCTATTCGTTGCAAGCATGCTTGTGCTTGTATTGGGCGACAACTTGGCGTTGTTATTCTTAGGTTGGGAAGGCGTAGGTCTTTGCTCTTACTTGCTCATCGGTTTCTATTATGCAAACCCTGCAAATGGTTGGGCAGCGATCAAAGCATTTACAGTTACCCGCGTAGGTGACGTATTCTTACTTATCGCTTTATTCTTGCTTTACCAACAATTTGGTACGCTGAATACTCAGTACATCGTTGAACACGCAGCAGAAGTAATGACGAAGAGCTCGTCACTTACCATCTGGACTGCATTAATGTTGTTCTTGGGTGCTGCTGGTAAATCTGCTCAAATTCCATTGCAAACATGGTTGGCAGATGCGATGGCAGGTCCAACACCTGTTTCTGCATTAATCCACGCAGCAACAATGGTAACGGCTGGTGTGTACTTATGCTGCCGTCTATTCAGCGTATTTGAGCTTGCACCTGAAGTGATGCAATTCATTTCGGTAACAGGTGCTGTAACTTTATTAGTTGCAGGCTTTGCTGCTCTTGTACAAACAGACATCAAACGTATTTTGGCTTACTCAACAATGAGTCAGCTTGGTTATATGTTTATGGCTGTCGGTGCAGAAGCATATCAAGCTGGCTTGTTCCACATGTTGGCTCACGCATTCTTCAAAGCATTATTATTCTTGTCTTCTGGTGCGGTTATTCTTGCTTACCATCACGAACAAAATATTTTCAAAATGGGTGGTTTGTTCTACAAAAACAAATTCCTATTTGCATGTTTCGCGATTGGTGGCGGTGCATTAGCAGCGATTCCATTCTTAACAATCGGCTTCTTCTCAAAAGATGCGATTCTTGGTGAAGTTTGGGTACAAGGTCAATCAATTGCTCTATACCACACCTTATATTGGGCTGGTGTAGCAGGTGCGTTCCTGACTTCAATTTATACCTTCCGTTTAATCTGGGTTGTATTCTTCGGTAAAGAAAATACACATTACCATGAGATTAAAGGTGCAACTTACTGGGCTCCATTAGGTATTTTAGCTGTATTGTCTACTTTTGTAGGCGCTGCACTAAAAGGTCCGGTCGCTGGTATTTTAAATACAGCAAAAATTCCTGAATTCCATGTTGCTGAACAATTTGTAGAAGGCATGCATGGGGCAGAGCATTTAGCAGTAGGTATCGCGCTTGCTGGTTTAGCAGTTGGTATTGGTCTGTTTGCATTTGCTTACGGTGCAGTGAAGTCGTTTGCTCAAACAAGTCTTGGTGCTGGCTTAGCTCATATTTGTCGTACTGCATTTGGTTTCGATGCGTTGTATGACATCGTTTTTGTTAAACCTTATTTATTCTTCGCCAAACTATTTGGTCGTGATCCAATTGATAGCTTGTGGCTTGTGCTTCCTGCGCTTGTTAAAGGCGGAAACAGTTTTACAAGCTCACGTCAAACAGGTTCATTGCGTGAATACGCATCAAGCATGTCACTCGGTGTAGTGGTGTTATTGATGATCTTGATCGTTATTCAGGTAGTGGGGAAATAAAATGGAAAACAATTTAATTTTACCCGCGCTGATCCTTGTTCCGTTCATTGCAGGTTTTACTTGTTGGTTAGTCGATAAACTCGACAAAACTTTGCCACGCTGGATTGCCTTAATTGGTATGCTCATTACTTTGGGCTTAGGTCTTGCACTTTGGCAAAGTGGTACTTATACCTACGAGTTGGGCTCAAAAGTCCCAACTTGGTCAGCTGAGTTCTATTTACCGTGGATTAAATCTCTCGGTATTGGCATTCACTTAGCAGTGGATGGCTTGTCTTTACTCATGGTGTTGTTAACAGCTTTACTGGGTGTACTTGCTGTTGGTTGTTCATGGGGTGAGATTCAAAAGAACGTTGGTTTCTTCCACTTAAACTTATTATGGAGTTTAGGTGGCGTTATTGGCGTGTTCTTGGCAATCGATTTGTTCCTATTCTTCTTCTTCTGGGAGATGATGCTTGTACCAATCTACTTCTTGATTGCGTTATGGGGTCATAAAGGTTCAAACGGCCGTTCACGTGTTTACGCTGCAACTAAGTTCTTCTTATATACGCAAATCGCTGGTTTAGTGATGTTAATCGGTATCCTTGGCCTTGTGGTCTATGGTTACATGATGACTGGTATGATCGGTTTTGATTACAACTATTTATTAGCTGTAGCGAATCGTTTACCTGCTGGCTTCGCGTATGGTTTCATGATCTGCTTCTTTATTGGTTTTGCAGTGAAGTTACCAGTTTTCCCATTACATGGCTGGTTACCAGATGCCCATGCTCAAGCTCCTACAGCGGGTTCTGTAGACTTGGCTGGTATCTTGATTAAGACTGCAGCGTACGGTTTGCTCCGTTTCGTAATCCCATTCTTCCCGGCAGCTTCTGCACAGTTTGCAGATATTGCGATTATTTTCGGTTTGATTGGTATTTTCTACGGTGCTTGGTGTGCTTACCAGCAAACTGACATGAAACGTTTACTTGCGTATACGTCGATTTCACACATGGGCTTCATTTTACTTGCAATCTATGCAGGTAATATTTTGACCTTCCAAGGTCTAATGATCATGATGTTGGCACATGGTTTGTCATCTGCTGCATTGTTCATTATGTCTGGTCAAATCTACGAGCGCTTGCATACACGTGATTTGCGTTTGATGGGTGGTCTTCGTGGTCAACTCCAATACTTACCATTCTTCTTAATGTTCTTCGTAGCTGCTCTTGTTGGTGTGCCAGGTTTAGGTAACTTTATTGGTGAATTCCTGATTTTGATGGGTTCATTTAATAAATATCCTGCCTTCACGATTCTTGCTTCTATCAGCCTTGTATTTGCAGGTTTATATGGCTTGATCTTGATTCACCGTGCTTTATTTGGTGAGCCAAACCCTGAACAAAAGCAACACTACACTAGTCCATTAAAAGACTTATCTGCTCGTGAAGTTGTTATTTTGATGATTTGTGCGATTGGTCTCGTTTGGCTTGGTATCTTCCCACAAACATTCTTGGATGTATCTCATTCAAGTATGCAGTGGTTGGTCAATAGTTATGTGCCAGTACAAGAAGTCGTTGAAACTGTTCAGCAAACAGCTACTCAACTTGACCATGTGGAGATCCAATAATCATGAACTTCACAGTATCATTCTCTACGCTCATGCCATTAGCACCTGTGATGATTGTTGCGTTGACAACAGTCGTCGTCATGCTGCTCATTTCAATTAAGCGTAACCATAATTTAATCGCAACAACTTCTGTTGTCGGTTTAAACCTTGCTGCACTTTATATCTTGTTAGAACTATTTGGCGGTAAATTTGTACCGGCAAATGTGATGGGCATGTTTATGGTTGACCCATTTACTTTGTTCTATCAGTTCATGATTTTAGTTGCATCATTGGCTTGTTGTACTTTGTCTCATGCTTACATCGAGACTTATAAAGACAACCGTGAAGAACTCTATCTTCTGTTACTTGCTTCTGTAGCAGGTGCAATGTTGATGGTTGCAAGTTCTCACTATGCATCTTTCTTCATTAGCCTTGAGTTAATGTCGATTCCTGTATACGGCTTACTTGCTTATACATATCAACGTAGCCAATCGCTTGAAGCGGGTATTAAGTACCTTGTACTTTCTGCAACAGCTTCTGCGATGTTGTTGATGGGTATGGCGTATATCTACGCTTACACTGGTTCGCTTTCATTCTATGATTCGGTTCAAGCTTTATTTGGCGCAATCAAACAGCCAATGGTGTTATTAGGTTTAGCACTTATTATCTTTGCTGTTGCATTCAAATTGTCGCTTGCACCGTTCCACAAATGGACACCAGATGTATATGCAGGCGCTCCAGCTCCAATGGCAACTTTCTTAGCAACTGCTGCTAAGGTTGCGACTATTGGTTTGTTCGTACGTTATTTGCTTGCTTCTGGCGCAATTATGGTGAACTCGCTAGTGACTGTTTTGACAATCATTGCTGTATTGTCAATTTTAGTCGGTAACTTGCTCGCTGTTCGCCAAGTGAACTTAAAGCGTATTTTGGGTTATTCATCTATTGCTCACTTTGGTTATTTGTTAATTGCTTTAATCAGCATGACTTATGCGAGCTTAGGTAGCGTAACTGTGTATGTGGTGACTTATGTATTAACAACTATTGGTGCCTTTGGTGCAGTAGCGTTAATGTCTAGTCCATATAACAACGTAGATGAAGCTCAAAGCCTTGCAGACTACCGCGGTTTGTTCTGGCGTCGTCCAGTACTTACAGCAACATTAACAGTCATGATGTTATCTTTGGCTGGTATTCCATTAACAGCAGGCTTCATTGGTAAGTTTTTGGTTGTTATGGCTGCTGTAACGACTCAACACTGGTTCTTAGCTGCAATGATTATTGTAGGTAGTGGTATTGGTTTGTATTACTACTTACGTGTGATGGTTGTGATGTATATGACTCCACCTGAAACTCCTCGTATTGATGCTGATGCACATTGGGGACAAAAAGTGGGTGGTTTGATGGTATTAGCTGCTGCTGCATTAGTTATTATTTTGGGTGTATACCCAGATCCAATGATTAATTTGGCATTAAAAGCAGAAATTTTATCTCCATTACATTTCATGCTTTCGCAACAACAATAATTCTTGTGTACAAAAAAGCCTCCAAATATGGAGGCTTTTTTTTATTGATAGTTAAAAAAAGATTATAATAAATACGTTTTTATATTTTTAGGTAACATCTGTGGCCATTCAAGAAATTCGTCACCCACTTATTCGTCATAAATTAGGTTTATTACGTCGTGCTGACATCAGTACTAAGAATTTCCGTGAGCTTGCTCAAGAAGTGACTATGTTATTGACATATGAAGCAACGAAAGATTTACCAGTTGTGGATTGCGAAATTGATGGATGGGCTGGAACTGTTACTACTCAGCGTATTGCTGGTAAAAAAATAACGATTGTACCGATTTTACGTGCTGGTATCGGTATGCTTGATGGCGTGCTTAATCTGATTCCAAGTGCAAAAGTAAGTGTGTTAGGTCTGGAGCGTGATGAAGCCACTCTAGAAGTACGTACTTACTATAAAAAACTGGTTCCAGATGTTGCTAACCGTATTGCAATGATTATCGATCCAATGCTTGCAACAGGTAACTCTTTGGTTGCTGCAATTGATGTGTTAAAGGCAAGTGGATGTAAAGATATCCGTGTTATGGTATTGGTTGCAGCTCCTGAAGGAATTGCAAAGGTAGAAGCAGCGCATCCTGATATTGAGCTTTATACCGCATCTATTGATGATGGCTTAAATGAGCAAGGTTATATTGTTCCAGGTTTAGGCGATGCTGGTGACAAGATTTTTGGTAGTGTTCAAAAAGATTAATTTTTGACATAACGATAAAAAGAGACTTCATCAAACCGTATGTTTTTAAGGGCGGAATTGAAAGTCTCTTTTTATTTAGTGCAATGACTGGATTGGAAAAGTAGGGGAAAGATCATGAAACAAGAGTTTTATACTGGAAGGGTAAAACAATATAATCCCGATAAGGGTTTCGGTTTTATTTCAACCACTGAAGGAGATATTTTCTTTCATATTTCTGATTTCCCTGCATCAGAAGGTGAACCGAAAAGAAATGAAAAAGTGAGATTTCTTGCGGCAGACAATCAGGGGAAATTTAAAGCAATCAAAATTGAGCGTGTTGATCCAAACCCTGCGAAAACCAAGAAGAATAAAATTGCGGATCACAATAAAGCGATCACAAGTGAGTTATTGTCAAATTTCCGACGTTAATAATGAACTAAATGTAATATATTAAAAAACTTAAGTAATGAATTTATCAGACAAGTGTTTTGATGCGTTCAGAAAGATTAAGTGATTTAGAATTAAGGGAGATATAAATTTCCCTTAATTTTTTAAGAATGAATAATAAGATTAAAAAATGGGGAAATATGATTCAACGGGGAAAAATTAAACGCAGCAAATTCAAGCTGAGTTCAAGTGAATACATCAGTATATTTATCGTTGGCATCTTGGTTATTGTTGCATGTGTGAGTTTCACGGTATTGTACTATCGTCAGCAGGCTCAGCAGCGTGTATCACATGAAAAAGTGCATTTATTAATACAACAACAGAAGACGATTATTGAAGCACAGCGCGCAGCTTTGGGTAAGTTACCGGATGTTCAGCTTTCTGAAAAAACGAAAAAGGCTTTAGCACTTACATCTGAAAGAGCCCCGGAACGGGTAAATGATAAAACATCGGCTTTTCATTGTGATGGGCGTGAGTATTGTTCCCAAATGCACTCTTTAGAAGAGGCACGTTGGTTTGTAAGAAATTGTCCGAACACTAAAATGGATGGGAACCGTGACGGTGAGCCCTGCGAAAATGATTCTAGATGGCATTAGAAGATCAGGCTTTAAGCCTGATCTTCATCACAGAATTTTAAAAATGCTTTGAGGCCCGGCCCTTGATATTTTTGGCGATGTACCAGCATATAAAGCGGACGAGTCAGTTGCCAAAATGGTGTATCTAAAATAACAAGCTGACCTTTTTCACTTAAAGGTTCAATTGCTAATCTAGAAATACAAGACATTCCTAAACCACCAGCCACTATTTTTAAGATTGCTTCATTGTGACCAAGCGTTAAACGAATGTTGGCATCTGGTAGATCTTGCAAAATTGCATTATCAAAAACTTCACGCGTACCTGAACCTTCTTCACGTAAGATCCATTCTACTTCGTGAAAATCTTGAGGGGTAAGGGGGCGATTTAAACGTGTTAAAGGATGATCTGGGGAACAGCACACTGCTAGCTCATCATCACGCCAATGAATACATTGAAGTTGAGGTAAGTGACAAGAACCTTCAATTAAAGCTAAATCTAATTGGAACTGATTTACAGCTTCAATCATTTGGCGGGTATTACCCACTTGAAGTTGTAAATGTGCTTGCGGATGACGTTGTAAAAAGCTGGCCATTAAATCAGGCATTAAATAGTCACTGATGGTTAAGGTCGCCCCAATACGAAGGTCAATACTTTGTAATTCACCTTTTGCAGCTTGTTCAAACGCTTCACAACGTCCCAAGATTTCTAAAGCTTGTGGAAGTAAAAAACGTCCAAGATCATTAAGCTGTAAGCGCTTACCTAAACGATCAAATAAAGGAGCACCTAAGCCGTCTTCTAAATCGGCTAAAGCCATACTTGCTGCACTTTGCGTCAGTCTGACCGCATCACTGGCTTTAGTAACGGTTCCTTCTTGGGCGACTGCTACAAAAACAGCCAACTGGCGTAATGTCATCCGCATGTTTAAAAAGCCTTAACGTTTAAAAGTATTCATTATTTCGGCTGTCATGCTAACATGAGCGCACTATTTCATGCCACGTTGAAATCATGTCAATTGAAAAATTTAGCGTAGAAAAAGTTTTATCAGTTCATCGTTGGACCCCAACACTTTTCAGCTTTACCATGACTCGTCCTTCGCATTTTAAATTTACCGCAGGTCAGTTTGCGCGTATAGGTTTAAAGGTAGGTGACGAACTGGTTGTCCGTGCTTATTCGGTGGTGTCTTCTCCATTTGATGAAACGCTAGAGTTCTTCTCAATTGTTGTACCAGACGGTGCTTTCACTTCGAATCTACAGCATTTGAAAGTCGGTGATGAGCTTTATTTGGAAAAAATTCCATATGGCTATCTGACTTTGGCGCGTTATCAGCAACCTTTACCGCATGATTTATGGTTATTAGCAACAGGTACAGGTTTGGCTCCATTTTTGTCGATGCTACAAGACTTTGAGACTTGGTCTAATTATCAAAAGATTAATTTGGTTTATAGCGTCCGTACTGCAGATGAATTGGCATATGTCGATCGTATTCAAGAGATTGCTGAAACGTTTGGAGAAGGGCATAACGGCTTTAAATTTATTCCTATTATTACCCGAGACTCATCAGCGCCGTTGCATGAGCGCTTACCTGTATTAATCGAAAATGGTGAGTTAGAAAAAGCAGCAGGTTTGGAACTTAACTCAGCAACTAGTCACGTCATGTTATGTGGAAACCCACAAATGGTTGACGATACTAAAGAAGCTTTAAAACGCCGTGGTTTGACGATGAATCGTCGTGGTGAGGGAAATATTGCTGTAGAGAATTATTGGTAAAACTGAAAGTAAAAATATTTTAAGAAAGTTTTTTATGGATATGTTTATTAATGGACAAACATATCCATAAATTCACGAATTTCTGAAATCGCACTGTCGACATCTGTTGAAAGCCAAGTCGGTTCAAACAGACCTGCATAATATTCAAGACGATCTTGAGGAACAACCAAGCGGACAGGGCAGTCTTCTTCAAGTAAACGCCAAGGTAAAATAGGGACTTCATTGTCCAGAAATACATTGATATTACGAATATCAACAATCATCGCATTAACACATTCAGGGAATGGCATAACCGAGAACTCTTCGGTACGGCGACGGAAATACTCAAGATCACTCCATTTGAGCTCATAGCTTGGCTTATTAAATTCAATAATACCAATGAGATGGTCATCTCTTGTCTGATGCAAATAACATTGATGTGTGACGTCAGTGTCGAGATCAAGAGTTACGCTTTGCTGACGATACATCATAAAATTGAGTAGCTTTAAAACAAGGGGGCTTATTATAGCCTATTTTATAAAAAGTAAGCGCTAAAACATATTGTATTACAAATCGAACTTCGAAGAAGTTTATGAATAAAGTGAGATTATATTTTTAATAGTCAAAATTAATGTGGCTAAATTTTATACTAAATTTATTATTTTAAAAGTAGAGTTTTGCAACCATAGTCACCTTCGCATAATGCTTTTTCACACAATGCAACAAATCAAATTGTTATGATGAATATATAGTTAATGATAATAGAAGAGGGGAAAGAAGATGCATGATTTTTCAAAACCACCTCATGTGACGAGTCCTGAAGAGACTGCAAAAAAAAGAAGATTGCCAGTTTATATTTTAATTATTGTAGGGCTTTTTCTTCTTGCGCTTATTGTTTATATGGTTTCTGAACATAACCAATCGCCAAAACAAGAAGGGGCTTTTCAACATGAGACTACACCACATGTCATGATGGGTACTTCTGATCTGAAAACTTACAAAGGATAGTAAGCCCAACAGTATATCTCGATAGAAAGCCTTTAGGATGTGTCCTGAAGGCTTTTTTTGCAATCTTTTGCATCAATTTGTTGTATTTATGCAGAAGGATGTTGATTGAAAAATATTCAAAACATAAGGTGACATAGACCGCATTTATCGTCATTTTTTTACAACGAACTGGTGTTTTTCATTTACTGATAACACTGAAAAGAACATAACAATTGAGGACATAACAATATGAATGAATTTTTTAATGGGCCTCGCGGCGCTCAGTTTGATGCGATGTATTACTGGGATCAGTTTCATCCTATTTTAGCTGCAATTGTCATCTTACTGGTTGGCTGGATAATCGCTTTATTAGTTGCAGCAGGGGTAAAAAAACTTCTGCAAAAATTAAATACAAATGCCAAATTATCTTCAGCTACAGGACGTACTCCTAATATAGAAGGCCTCGTCTCCAAAGTCATATTCTGGTTTATTCTGATTCTTGCTGTTGTTGCTGCTTTAAATGTGCTCAACATTAGTGGAGTGAGTGGACCATTTAGCAATATGGTGAATCAGGTACTCGTCTATATTCCAAATATTATTGCTGCCGTGGTGGTGGGTTTCATTGGTTGGATCGTTGCTCGACTGGTGCGGGCGGGAATTACCAATGTGCTATCCAGAACGCAACTTGATGACAAATTAAGTAGTGAAGTAGGGGTAGGGGGAATCAGTCAGAATATTGGTGAAATTCTTTACTGGCTTGTATTATTACTTTTCCTCCCTATTGTTCTCTCAATCTTAGGGTTAACAGGTTTACTTATTCCTGTTCAAAATATGGTAAATGATGCTGTAGCATTCTTACCAAATATCTTTATTGCTGGCGTTATCGTTTTTGTTGGTTATATCTTGGCAAAAATTGTACGCGGTATTGTTGAAGGCTTAATCAATAGCTTAGGCGTTCAAGCGCAAGCTGAAAAAATTGGTCTTTTCAAAAGCTCTAATGTAGGCAAATTTTTAGGTTCATTTGTTTTTGCCATTATCATCATTACCACATTGATTGTGGCATTTGAAGCTTTAGGTATTGAGACAATTTCTCAGCCAGCAACAGCAATGCTCAATGAAATCTTGCAAGCGATTCCAAACATTATTGCTGCTGGTTTAATTTTACTGGTTGCTTATATTGTTTCTCGTTTTGTTGGACGCTTGGTTGCTGAACTCATTGCAGGAACAGGTGTAGATGAAATCCCTGCAAAATTAGATGTACAACGCTTTTTCGGTCAAACTAAAGTTTCTGGTGCTGTTGGCTGGTTAATCGTGTTCTTTACCATGTTGTTTGCAGTTTCAGAAGCTGCTGACCGTCTTGGCTTTGAACAGATTAGTGGTCTAATCGCAATGTTTATCCACTTCGGTGCAAACATTCTATTGGGCGCTGTGATTTTGGTGATTGGTTTCTGGCTTGCAAATGTGGTGGCGAACGTAGTTCAGCGCGGTGAATATAACAGTTCGCGTTGGTTAGGTAGTTTGGTTCGTGTCTTAATTATTGGCTTAGTCCTTGCGCTTGGTTTAAAAGCGATGGGTATTGCTGATTCGATTGTGAATCTTGCATTTGGCTTAACTCTAGGTGCAGTTGCAGTGGCTTTCGCGCTTGCATTTGGCTTAGGTGGTCGTCAACCAGCGGAAAGACTATTGTCTGACTTGCTTGATAAAGCGAAAAAAGAAGCTAATCAACCAAATCCTTTATATCAACCACCTTCTACTACAACAGCAAGTACGTCTTCAGCTTCAACTTCGCCAACGACTACAACTTCATCATCAACTGTTTCATCTGATGCAAAACCAGCTGATTCTGCACAAGTAAATCCATCACAACCACCAGTAAATAAACCTTTTGGTTCTACTGGCGAAAATGATGAAATTTAGTAGGTGTAACTAATTTTCAGATAAACAGTACAAAAAATCTTTGATTTTTGTGATAAGTTCGACCACTCTATATTGAGTGGTCGTTCTGTCTTTGACAGCTATAAAAACAAATAAGTGAGGAAAATACGATGAAAAAGCCTGGTCGTTTTTTAGCACCTGTTGTAATTGCTGGGATTACCGTTGGTTTTTTAGCAAGTGCTTATAAATTTGTGTTTAGCAAATCCGATTCATCAAAACAGGCAACAACGCATACACGTGATGCTGAAAAATCATCAAGTGAAGCGAAAGCAGCAAATTAGCTTATTCGACATTTAAACATATTGTGCTGCTGCATAAGCAGAAGACCAAGCCCATTGGAAGTTATAGCCTCCTAAATGGCCGGTCACATCCAGTACTTCTCCAATAAAGAACAGTCCTTTCTGTTTTTTACTTTCCAGTGTTTTAGATGAAACTTCGGTTGTATCAATTCCACCTAAGGTCACTTCGGCAGTACGGTATCCTTCAGTGCCTGATGGTTTAACCGAAAAACCATGTAACTGCTCGGCAATATGCTCTAGCTGTGCATCACTAATATTACCAATCGCCGTTTCGCTATGCTCTGGCCATATGAGTTGTTGTAGCTCTTGTACAATACTTTTCGCGGTAAATTCATTTAGAAGGGTACGCAATAAAACTTTCGGCTGTGATTTCTTTTTGTCTTTTAAATAACTTGTTAAGTCTTGGCTTGGGAAAAAGTCAATTTTAAAACTTTCACCAGTATTCCAATAGTTAGAAAGCTGTAAGGAACTTGGTCCACTTAAGCCACGATGGGTAAATAATAACGCTTCAGTAAAGCTATTTTTTGAGTTGCTTAAAGTCACATCTAAAGCATTGCCACTTAAACGTGTGGTGACTTCTTTAATATGATCTGAAAAAGTAAATGGAACTAAACCAGCACGGGTAGGGAAAACTGTATGTCCAAATTTTTGTGCTAGTTCATAGCCAAATCCAGAACCGCCCAAAGTCGGAATAGATAAGCCGCCTGTAGCAACAACTAATGACTCACAGCTAAATCGACCTTGGTTGGTGTGTACAGAAAAACCACCTTGTTCTAAGGGATCAATCTGTCCAACTTCGCAATGGGTTTGGATTTCAACATTGTTGGTTTTATTACACTCACTCACAAGCATTTCTAAAATTTCTTTAGCGCCGTTTAGCGTAAATAATTGCCCGTGTTTTCGTTCTTCATAGGCAATTCCATAATCACATACCAACCCAATAAAGTCCCAGTTGCTATAGCGTGACAGGGCAGAAATGACAAAGTGCGGATTATGAGAAATATAGTTATCAGGCTCTACATAGAGGTTGGTAAAGTTACACTTGCCTCCGCCCGACATTAAAATCTTTTTACCAATTTTGTTGGCTTTTTCTAAAATTAAAACCGAGCGCCCTCGTTTAGCAGCATGTGCAGCCAACATGAGTCCAGAAGCGCCTGCACCTAAGACAATGACATCGACATGACTGTTAGACATAAGAGATTCTCGATTAATCGTGAAAATTTAAAAGGGGCATATACTACCATGTCAGCACTTACTCGTGCTAAAGACATTTATTGCGGTAGAGAAAACGTTAGCTAAAAGTGAGTGAATTATTGGTGTGATTTATTTCTTATATCTGCCTGTAAACCACCAGAATGAATAGCCAGAATACGAGTTTCTTCAGAAAAGTAATTATTCTTTATAAGGTCAAACAGACCGAACATCATTTTTCCCGTATAGATCGGTTCAAGAGGCACGGTATATTGCTTTTCAAAACCTTCAATAAATGCAAATAGTTCAGGTGACGTTTTCGCATAGCCACCGCAACAATAAGCATCAGTGAGCGACCAATTCTGTTTTTTAGTCCACTGCTGAATCTCTTGTTGTAAAAAGTCACCTTTTAAAGCCGAAAATCCTAAAACTTTTTGATGTGTTGAACTTTTTTCAATGAGCCCTGAAATCGTTCCTCCAGTTCCAACTGCACAACAAATGACATCATAGTTTTGTAAATCACTTTGACTGAGAATTTCCTGACATCCTTGTACTGCTAGCTCATTAGAACCACCTTCAGGAATAATGAAAGTTTCAGGAAATTGATTGTGTAATTGTTGAAGGTAGTTTGCGTCATCCCTCAAGCGATATTCATTGCGTGAGACAAAATGTAGCTGCATTCCCAAACTTTGAGCTTTTGCCAAGGTGGGGTTGAGAGGCTTACTTGCTAACTCTTCACCGCGAATAATTCCTATACTGTGTAAGCCAAAAACATGAGCTGCATAAGCAGTTGCAGCAATATGATTTGAGTAAGCCCCACCAAAAGTCAAAATAGTTGATAGACCTTGTTGTTTTGCGGCAAGCAGATTGTATTTTAGTTTGAAAAATTTATTGCCCGAAATTTGAGGATGAATTAGATCTACCCTTTTAATGTCGAGATAAACAGATGAGGAGAGTTTAATGTGCTGATAGGAAGTAGGCTGGGCAATGTGATCAAACATTAGAAATTGAGAAAAATAATGAATGATCACATTGTAGCTTTTTCAAGAGAACTTTAAAAAGCTGATTAAGAGCTTGTATCGACAGAAGTAATCACTGACATGCCAGGGCGTAAGTGTTCCATTCCTTCCTGATTCGGATCTATGGTGATACGCACAGCAATACGTTGCACAACTTTGGTAAAGTTACCTGTCGCATTGTCTGGCTTTAAAACACTAAACTCGGAACCCGCAGCAGGCGAAATTTGTTCAACATGTCCTGTAAATTTCTTATGATTCATTGCATCGACTGTAAACCATGCTTTTTGACCAATTCGCATATTGGCAATTTGGGTTTCTTTAAAGTTAGCAATCACCCAAGTTTGTTGTGGAATTAAGTAGAGTAACTGTGAGCCTGCTGCTACATATTGTCCAACACGAGGATTTACTTCACCCAGTTGACCATCCATTGGAGCTACAATAACGCTATAGTCTTTGGTGGTTTGCGCTTGGTCTAACTGTGCTTTAGCACTTGAAACTTGTGCTTCTAGGCCAGCTTCTGCGACCTGTGCGGTTTTCAAAGCCTCTTTTGCAACTAAGACATTTGCTTCTGCTTGCTTAAGTGCTGCAAGGTTATTCTCGGCATCAGCAGCAGCTTTATCTTGCTCAGATTTAGAAGCGGCTCCACTATTTCCTAACTGTTGATAACGTCTAAGCTGTGCCAAAGAGAGTTCGTATTGAGCTTTCACTTGATCTACTTTGGCTTGTGCCGCAACAATATCAGCCTGTTTTTGAGCGATGGATTGGGTTTGGTTGGCTAAAGTATTTTTAGCTTGTTCAACTCCAGAAGCCGCCTGAGTTACTTTTTGGTCATAAGTAGTCGCATCAATATGCATGAGCACTTGACCCTTTTTAACGTGGTCAAAGTCTTTTACCAATACATCTTTTACATAGCCATTAATTTGTGACGATAAAACAGTGGTTTTACCTTTGACATAACTATTGTCAGTTTGTTGGACACTCGTGGCAAAAGGTCCGATTCTCCATGCCCATAAAATCACTAAAATACCAATAATAAGCACACCCAACATCCATAGTAGGGTTGAGCGTTTTGTCGGAATCAGTTTACTTGCAGGTGCAGGTGCAGGTGCAGGTGCAGGTGCAGGTGTTGGCTCGTTGGCAGGTGCCTGAGCAGGTGTTTGTTCCGGTTTGTTTTGATCATCTGACATATATCAATCTCAATTTCTATTTCATCAATAACAAAAGCCTTTAAGGACGGCTAATTCCTCTACGTTGTAGATATTTACTACGCGCAATATTAAATCCACCCCATAAGAGCAGTGCGATAGCAAAAATACCGTTTAACGCAATAACATCATTGTAGGCACGCACTTGTGCTTCACGGGTGACCACTTGATTGAGTGTGCGCATGGCCTGAGTCGTTTGTAATGCTGGGTCATTTGTTGTGATGGCTGCACTACGTTGATAGGTGGAGAGCCTCTGAGAAACTAACGGGTCGGATTGTTCTAAATCTTTAATAATCTCGACTTGATAGTTTTGCGTGCGGTGTTGTTGATAGGTCGAGAAGAAAGAAGACCCGACCAAGCCACCAAAGGTTTGAGTTGCAGAGAACAGCACAATAAAAGTCACTACATACGAAGGACCTTTAGCCAAAGTTTGTGCGAAACCAATAAGTAGTAAAGGCCCAATAAATAAACCACCTGCGAAACCTACTAGGAACTGACTTGCAAAGAAGTTCACTGGTCGAACATCACTGGTTAAGTGATAATCTAGTCCACAAGCAACCAGAATTAAGAACTCTGCAAAAAGTAAGTGAAAGATAATTCGTTCACGTGAAAAAGTCAGTGCACTAAATAAGGTTCCACTTAAAATCCCGATGAATATCACAACATAAAGTGGTACAAACTGATCAGGCCCCATTCCCATGGCTTTTAAAAAATTAACAGCAGCATAGCTTTGCTCTGACATTAGAAGTCGAATAGCAAAAGCACCAAAAATGAAACGCAAGGTCGAAGAAGCACCTAACCAGCGTGTCATAATTAATGGATTGGCTCGATAGTGTTCATAGAGCAAACCAAGAACAACTAAGCTAAAGCCAGCAATTAAAACGTAAGCAAGCCATTCACTGTTAAACCACCAGAGAATTGGGCCTTGTGTGAGCACAATACATAAGCATGCAAAACCAGGTGCCAGTAAAGCAAAGGTAAAGAAATCCTGCTTCTCAAAAACATAGATCCGTAAGCTACGCGGTAGTTTCAATGAAACCACCATCGCTAAACAGCAAAGTGCTAAACCTAGCTCAAAGGTATATAGAACAGACCAACTGTCTGTACTGACAAGAAATGGAGAAATAATCCAAGCGAGGGGAACCCCTAACTGCTGAAAACCGAAGGCGATATATATACCTTTTGCCATGTCTGCTTTTTTAAAAGCTTGCATGGTGTAATACATACCTAAAGAGCTGAGAGGTGCTCCTGCTAAACCCGCCACAACCCGTGCGAATAGGGCCATTTCATAGGTATGCACAAAAATATGTAAAACCAGCACGGCAATAAAAATAACCAAACCTATTTCTGAAAATACTCTTAAGCCATACTGTTGTCTGGCTTTAAACAAAATCAGGTTTGAGCTGACATTTGCCATGACATAAGCAGCAGGGAGCCAAGCAGCTTCGGAAGGTGTCAGTCCATATTCACCTTGAATTAAAGGTAAATTTGCCGTAATAAAACCATTACTTAAGCTTGCCGAAAGGGCGACAAATAAACCAATAAAAAAGTAAATAAATCGCTTAGGTACAGAGTGAGCAATAGCTGCCGGTGAACCAGGTAGAGTCGGTTGCTCTTCTGGTGTCCAGTCGGGTGGTGTTTCTAAATAACGAGGCGTTTTACTCATTCTATCCCTCGAATTTTTTGTACTTGAATACCATGAATTAGTAATTCAATTGCTCGTTTTGCTAAGCGAGTTTGTTCTTCTGGCTCATGTCCTTGAAATGAAGAACCCAACATTGCAGTGATCATTGCATAGTCATTGGCAGTGAGATCAGCTCGGCACAGTTTTTGTTCTATCGCATTTTCAATCAGTGGGTTAAGTGCATTATTTCGCCGTTCATAAATTTTTAACATAATTGGATCTTGTCGATCAATCACTCTCCAAAAATCTTGCAAAATTGCAAGTTTAGGAAGTTGTGCAATATGTCCTTCAATTAAACGAAATAAACCATCCTCGAATTGTTGAAAATGAGCAGCTTTTTGCTCTAGCTGTGTAATCGCGCGTTCTAAAAGCGCGCTAATTAAAGCTTTGCGGTCACAAAAGTTACGGTAAAAAGTTGCTCTGCCTACACCTGCATGGTCAATCACAACTTGTAAGGGGACATTAATGCCATGAATACGAAAACATTCTTCGGCTGCATTGAGTAATTCATCCCGATTATGGGCAGCAATTTTTTGACGTTTACTCATGTCATTGGTTTGGGAGTTCTAAAGACCGATATATTTAACGGACATTTTTGTCCGTTGTGAAGATATAAATTGTAAAAAACATGAAAATTCAATTTTCATCATTTATATGTTTTCCGTTTTTATATGTGTCATAAAAAGCTGTTAGAATACCGCGCAATTGCATGATGCTAGGTCAATACAATGTTTGAGTCCCTTATTCCTCTTTTTTCAATTGCGATGGCATTGATGCTTGGAGCAATAAGCCCTGGGCCGAGCTTTATTTACGTAGCACAAAATTCAATTTCTAAATCACGTAAACATGGTTTATTTACAGCTTTAGGTACAGGTACAGGCGCAGCTCTTTTTGGTTTTCTAGCTGTTATGGGGTTGCAGGCAGTTTTATTAGCAGTACCTTCAGCATATTTAATCTTAAAAATTGGTGGTGGGCTGTATTTGCTTTGGCTGGCTTTTAAAATTATTAAACACGCTAAAGAACCAATTGCCATGGAAAATGATGGCAAATCAAAAATGACCTATAAACAGGCATATCGTTATGGCCTGATTACCCAGTTAAGCAACCCGAAAATTGCAGTCGTTCTAGCGAGCGTATTTACTGCTTTATTGCCAAAAGAAATTCCAAATTACTACTACGTTGCATTGCCAGTGATTTGTTTTATGATCGATGCAGGGTGGTATTCATGTGTTGCAATGCTGCTCTCTTCAGAGAAGCCTAGAACAATGTACTTAAAAGCAAAAACTGGCGTTGACCGAGTAGCTGGAAGCATTGTGAGTGTATTAGGTTTAAAATTAATTTTCTTCAAATGATAAGCCTTTAATTAAAATATCTAAAAAATCCAAAGCCAGCTATTTATAGTCTGGCTTTATTTTTGAGTAAAATATATACAAATTGAAATATCTTTTTTAGTACTTAAACATTTAAAAAGTGGTAACTTAATAAATAAAACAAAAAGAAATGAGGGTCACGTTATGAAAAAACTAATGGTGAGCATTTCTGTAGTTTTTCTCATCTTAACTACAGGATGTGAGATGAGAACCATGAGCAAGCAACAGCCAGCAAATGAGCGAACTATGAGCATTGTTGGTACACCTGTTCATGAAAAAGATTACAAAATTTCTGATTTACAAGCCAATAATCATGAGCAATCCAACTATTAAGTTACTCACAGCTTGCATCACTTACTGCATTTTAAATGTAGTAAGTGCATGTGACCCTGCATCTTTGGATTGGAAGCTTTTTCAGGAAAAATATGATGTAAATCATGATGGCTTATACAGCTTAAAAGAGTTTCAACAGGTACAAGATTTCTATCCTTATCGTTGGCCTACTGATAAGCGTTTTCAGGGAGAGAATAAGCAAACAGAGCTATTTCATTATTTAGATAAAAATAAGAATGACTATTTAACCAATGAGGAGTTGGGGAATATACACGTTTTACTTAGTAACCCTTGTGAAGGGCGGCCGTGGTCATAATTTAAATCTTCTTATAGATGTTCCTTGAAAATTTATAGTTAAAAAAAGCTCCCAATTTAGGGAGCTTTTTTATATGCAGGCGGATTAAGACACTTTATCGCCAGGTTTCGCACCGCTATCTGGTGAAATAATGAAAATACCTTCACCATTTCCGGCAGCAAGTACCATACCGTTTGAAATACCAAAACGCATTTTACGTGGTGCAAGGTTAGCAACCATAACAACCAATTTACCCTTTAGGTCTTCTGGCGCATATTGACTACGAATACCACTAAATACGTTACGTGGTTCAGCTTCACCAACATCTAACGTCAATTGAAGTAATTTATCTGAACCTTCAACTGTACCTGCTTCAAGTACTTGAGCAACACGTAAGTCAACTTTTAAGAAATCTTCAATACCGATAATTTCAGCTTCACCCACTGCTGGAGTAGGCACTGCTTTTTTCTCGGCAGATTTCTCTTTTTTCGCTGCCGCTTTTGTTGCTTCTGGAGCTGGAGCACCTAAAGACTCTTTAGAAGCATCAACCATAGCTGCAACAGCTTTTGGATCAACACGTTGCATAAGTGGCTGGAACTGCGCAATCTCATGGCTTACAAGAATTTGTTTGCGTGACTCGAAATCGAAGCTTTCAAGTTTTAAGAAATCTTGAACTTGTTGAGCTAAAGTTGGCAGAACTGGAGCCAAGTACACCGCTAATTGACGGAATAAGTTGATACCCACAGAACATACATCAAGAACTTGTTGCTCTTGACCTTCTTGTTTAGCAAGAGCCCAAGGTTTCTTCTCATCAATATATTGGTTTGCACGGTCAGCAAGCGCCATAATTTCACGGATCGCCGTTGAGAATTCACGTGCTTCATATGCTTTAGCAATTGAATCGCCTGCATCAATAAAGCTTTGTACTAACTCAGATTCTGCACATTCAGCAGATAACGTATTGTTAAAGCTGCTATTGACGAATTTTGCACAGCGGCTAGCAATATTGACGACTTTACCGACTAAGTCTGAGTTTACTTTTTGAACAAAGTCATCAAGGTTCAAGTCAGAATCTTCAACTTTATCTGAAAGCTTAGAAGCAAAGTAGTAACGTAAATACTCTGGGTTTAAATGCTGTAAATACGTCTCGGCCTTAATGAAAGTACCGCGTGACTTAGACATTTTTTGTCCATTTACAGTCAAGAAACCATTTACAAACAAGCCTGTTGGGGTGCGATAGTTCGCGCCTTCAAGCATTGCAGGCCAGAACAAAGCATGGAAATAAACAATGTCTTTACCAATAAAATGATAAACATCGTTTTGGCTGTCTTTTTTCCAGAAATCGTCAAAGTTTAAATCTGGACGTTTAGTTTTGATGTAGTTTTCAAAACTAGACATATAACCAATTGGGGCATCTACCCACACGTAGAAATATTTATTTGGTGCATCTGGAATTTCAAAGCCAAAATATGGTGCATCACGAGAAATATCCCAGTCTGCTAAACCAGCTTCAAACCATTCATCTAACTTGTTCGCAATTGAAAGAGGTAAACGACCTTCATCACGCGTCCATTTCTGTAAATATTCAGAGAAGTTTGGAAGCTTGAAGAAATAGTGATCTGATGATTTTTCAACTGGTGTTGCACCACTTAAAGTTGAACGTGGGTTAAGTAACTCGGTCGCATTATAAGTTGTACCACACACTTCACATGAGTCGCCGTATTGATCTTCTGATTTACATTTCGGGCATGTGCCTTTAATGAAACGGTCAGACAAGAACATACCTTTTTCTGGGTCAAATAATTGAGTTACAGGGCGAACTGCAATATTTCCAGCTTCACGGTTTTTAATGTAGATATCTGTTGAGCGTGCTTTGTTTGCATCGCTATGTGTTGAATCGTAATGATCGAAATGTACGCCAAAACCGTCAAAATCACGAATGTGCTCTTTTTGAACATTCGCAATTTGCTCTTCTGGGCTAATGCCATTCGCTTCAGCACGTAGCATAATGGCTGTACCGTGAGCATCATCCGCACATACATAAGTCACATCATGACCCATTGCTCGCATGGCACGAACCCAGATATCTGCCTGGATGTAACCGAGTAAATGACCCATATGAATTGGACCATTCGCATAAGGGAGGGCATTGGTGACTAAAATTTTACGCACGGATCTCATTCTCTCATTCGTATTTATAAGGTGGAAGATTTTAACTGATGAAGGAGGAAAAACAAAGCAACGCTTTGTCCGACTGCAAGACGAGAGCTGTGCTTGAGTGGTGGGATAAGCAAAGATTAATAAACTTTGCCCGAGCGAAAGGCGAAAGCTAAGCTTGAGTGGCGGGATAAGCAAAGATTAATAATCTTTAGCTAAGCATAAGAGGCATCTATAAAAATGGATGTGAAGTCAAAAGCTGTTTCTCTTTAGAACAGATAAACAAATCAAAAAATATTTGAATCTTCCTGTATTGTCTTTGTTTCAAATTGCAGTTACGGTCAGAAAATAAACCATAACGATGTATAACTAATAACTTATTCAGGTAATTTTTTTAATTAACGATGAGGATAACAACGATGACTACTGAAAATAAATTAGACGAATTAAAGGCAAAAGCGGCAGATGTAAAAGTACAAGGCGAAAAAGCTTTGGACGATTTAAAAGAAAATGTAAAAGAGAAACAGGCTGCTGGTAAAGAAGCAGTTGAAGATAAAGTAGATGAGTTAAAGGCAAAAGCAGCAGATGCAAAAGCACAAGGTGAAAAAGCCTTGGATGATTTGAAGGACAATGTAAAAGAGAAACAAGCTGCTGCAAAAGAAGCCGTTGAAGATAAAGCCAGTGATTTGAAAGGTAAACTTGACGACGCTCAGCATAGTCTGCAAGACAAATTTGATCACTTGCGTACCGAAGCCGCCCATAAACTGGATGATGCTAAAGCCAAAGCAGCAGAATTAAAGGAAGAAGCTGCTTCAAAACTTGATGAGTTAAAAACTCAGGCAACTGCAAAGTTTGATGAATTGAAGAAGACAGCAACAGATAAACTCAATAAATTAAAAAATCACGACTCTGCTGAATAAGCTGATTTAAACCAAAATCTGTACTCCTCACTCAAATGATGAGGCTTTAAAATTAGCAATTATTCATTTCGAGTTGAGCGAGTGCGGATCAATACTGTTACACTAGCTCCAACAAGCTGTAATGATCTGTTTTTGGAGTAAACAATATGTCTTGGCTTTCTTCATTAAAGTCCGTTTTTTCACCTGCACAAGAAGTGAAAGAAGATGAAATCCAAACTGTACTCCAAAACTATTTACTACCGCATTCAAAAGATGCCTTAAAAGAGCGCATTAGCCAGCTCCAAGTTCAGGGGCGTGTATTACAACTTACTATTAATACATTTCCTGATGAAAAAGAGCATTTGCAGCAAATTCATGATGATTTGGCTAGTGCATTAGAAAAGTGTGGTATTGAAGAACTGAACTTACATGTAGTTCAACAAAAGCGTCCTGCACCAGAAAGTTCAGGTCATGCTTGTTCATCTAAAGCACCGAAAGAAAATTCAAATTTACCTCCTGTGCTTGATGCCTCACCTAAATCTGAGCCAGATCCAAACAATCCACCGATTCAGAAAGCTGCTCCGCAACAAAGAGATGTTCCGCTTCATCCTCGAATTAAGAACGTTATTTTAGTTTCATCTGGTAAAGGTGGGGTTGGTAAATCGACAACTACGGTTAATTTAGCACTTGCCTTACAAAAAATGGGACTTAAGGTAGGGGTGTTGGACGCTGATATCTATGGCCCAAGTATTCCAACCATGCTAGGCAATGCTGGCAAAACGCCTCTTATTGAAAGTGAAAATTTTGTACCTTTAGAGGCATACGGTATGGCTGTGCTTTCTATTGGACATTTAACAGGAGATAACAATACTCCTGTCGCATGGCGTGGACCAAAAGCAACTGGTGCTTTAATGCAATTGTTTAACCAAACACTTTGGCCAGATTTAGATGTATTGATGATTGATATGCCGCCGGGTACAGGCGATATTCAACTTACGCTTGCACAGCGTATTCCAGTAACTGGCTCAATCATTGTGACGACTCCGCAAAATGTTGCTTTGTTAGATGCCACTAAAGGAATTGAGTTATTTAATAAAGTTGGCATACCAGTATTGGGTGTTGTTGAAAACATGTCGACTCATATTTGCTCTAACTGTGGGCACGAAGAACAAATTTTTGGTATTGGTGGCGGTGATAAGCTTTCCGAGCAATATCATATTCCATTGTTAGGGCGTTTGCCTTTAAATGCTCAAATCCGTGAACATGCAGATCAGGGTAAACCGAGTGTTGTAGCAATGGATGACGCAGCTGATAGCTATATCGATATTGCTAAAGCGGTATGGCAACAGATTGAAAAAATCCCTCAACGCACGCGTGATGATAAACGAATCTTTTGATTCATCCGACCCGGCTTTAAGCCGGGTTTTTTATTATTTGGTTAAAAGAAAAATTTAAATCACTGAATCTAAATAACAAAGCTGAACTTGAAATTGGCATGTAGATTGCTACTTTACGCTTTTAAAAAGAAATAGGTGAGAAATGCAATTTAAATATACTTTTGGCGTTATCAGTTTATGTAGCACTTTATTTTTGGTTGGATGTAACGACGACCATTCAACAGTGTCCCAAACAACGACAGTTGAAGAGCAAAAACAGAAATTACAACCGATTATTATTCAAGGCGCCTTACCTGTAGAGTCAAAACAGATGGCATCTAAATTACAGAATGTGACTGTTGAAACAATAGGAGGGTGGACTTTCTGGAAAGGAACTCACAATGGCTATCCAATGATTATTTCTAAAACACGGATGGGTATGAGTAACTCTGCCGCGGCAACAGCTCTAGCCATTGAACGTTATAAACCGATTGCGATTATTAATCAGGGGACTGCAGGCGGTCACGACCCAGATCTACACGTTTACGATATTGTTCTAGGAAAATATGCGACCAATATTGGTGCGTTTAGAACGCCTAAACAACCATTAGGAGCTGGATCAAATTCACTCACTTGGGTTGAAGCATTTGATGTATTGCCAACAGATGAATCAGACCCAGAACCTATTGCAATTCGCAAATTTGAAGGCGATAAAGAATTATTAATGGCGGCACATAAAGTTCGTTATGACAAAGGTGAAGTAGTCGAAGGGACGATTGGATCGGCAGATGTTTGGAATAATGAGCTTGATCGTATTCAATTTTTCCATCAACGTTATGGTACCTCTGTTGAGGAAATGGAAGCAGCATCGGTTGCACAAATCGCAAGTCAGTTTAATGTTCCTTTTTTAGGAATTCGAATTTTATCTAATAATATTACCAATAATGGAGCGTATGACCCAGGTACTGGAGAGGCTTGCCAAGAGTATGTGCTTAATGTTGCTGAAGAATATATGAAATCTAAACTATCAAAATAATAGTTTAACTATAGGCAAGAAGATGGGTTCTTATAGGGCATCTTCTTGTTTTTTATAACCAGCTCTACTTTTCCAATTCCGAATGACCATCCAGCGCCAGAAAACTTCGGTCACTATATACAGTATGATTGCAAATACAAATGCTTCAACTATAAGCCCAGACATTAAAATTTTAGCGAGACTAAAATCTATATGCCCATGACCAAAATGGGTAATCCACCTAGAAATCTGATGAAGTACGCCTAAAAGCATCTTTTTATTGATCATATGTACATGATAAATGTGCGAACCAAACCAGAAACCAGTATATAAAATGGGAACTAATGTGAGTGGGTTGCTGAGCCAAGCGAGCATTAGGCTAATAGGTAAATTTACTTCAAACAGCAATACCGCCATCACAATAAAAACACTATGAAAGGGAATAGGCAGTAAACCAAAAAACGTTCCTACAAAAACCGCTCTTGTAATCGATTTACGGTTGACATACCAAAGCACTGGATTAAGGGTTTTTTTCCCAAAAATCCTTAAAAATTTCATATTTGAAACTTTCTCTGGAGAAGGAAGCCAAGACTGAAAAAATTGCTTTGCCATAATCATAGGATAGTAGAGTCTGGTGACTCATATAAACACAAAAAAACAATATATTAATTGAAACTTATTAAAAGCTTAAAAATTAAACTTACTGCTGTAATAATTCATTATAGATCTTTTCGACCTAAAAATAGATTTAAAATAAAAATACTTATATTACTTAATACAATTTGGCACGCAAAGCGCGACAACTGACTCTAAAGTTTTTTAGCTTAATTTTTTTAAAAATTACGTATCTATTTGTTTATTTGTTATTTTTTAATTTTACTGATTAATATTTTAAAAAATTGTCTTACAATTAGATTTTGCCTTCCCAAAAGATATCTATTAATCTGAGATGACTACATTGTGAGGTCATTCAATGATTTCATGGCTATTTATTGGCTTAGTTGCCACAATTTTACTTACCCCAGGCCCAACCAATACTTTACTCGCATCGTCAGGAGTGCAAGTAGGTCTTAAGAAGTCTGCGAAATTAATTCCGGCAGAAGTTCTTGGATATGTAATTTCTATTTCAGCTTGGGGGATGTTAATCGGGAAAGTTTCTGCAACGCTTCCTTTCTTACCTCCTATGCTTAAATTGCTAAGCGCTTGTTACATTATTTTTTTAGCAATTAAGTTATGGCACACAGCCAATCAGCAACTTGAGTTAGATCAGCCAACGATTCGCCCGCGTGAGTTGTTCTGTGCAACTTTACTTAACCCTAAAGCATTACTGTTTGCTTCAGCTATTTTCCCTGTTGCAGCATGGACTGATTTTCATATTTATCTCATTCATATGCTGGCTTATTTAGCGTTGATTACACCAATTGCGTTGTTCTGGATTTTCTTGGGTTCAATTTTGGCAGGCAATAAAGTACGTTGGTTAAATCAATCGAATTTACAAAAAACAGCCTCACTAGTTTTAGTTAGTTTCTCAATTCCGATTAGCTATTCTGCGTTATTAAACCTTTAAAAGTCTTGCTGAGCTATTCTTATCGAGAAGAGTAGCTCAAGCATTGTTTTCATAATTGCTTTTTTACGTTAAAGTACGTCGCAATCAATGAAATTACCTTTTGGATAGAAAATACATGGCTATTAAGTCTGATCGTTGGATTCGCGAAATGAGCGAAAAACACGGCATGATTGAACCTTATGCAGAGAATCAAGTCCGTTTTGATAAGAATGGCGAAAAATTGATTTCCTACGGGGTCTCTAGCTATGGTTATGACGTACGCTGTGCCCGCGAATTTAAAGTTTTCACTAACGTACATTCTGCAATTGTTGATCCGAAAAATTTTGATGATAAAAGTTTTATCGACATTGAATCTGACGTTTGTATTATTCCGCCAAACTCATTTGCTCTAGCGCGTACCATTGAATATTTCCGTATTCCACGTAATGTTTTAACTGTATGTTTGGGTAAATCAACTTATGCGCGCTGCGGTATTATTGTAAATGTGACTCCTTTAGAACCAGAATGGGAAGGTCACGTTACTTTAGAGTTTTCAAATACTACGAACTTACCTGCACGTATTTATGCAGGTGAAGGTGTAGCACAAATGCTTTTCTTTGAAAGCGATGAAGTTTGTGAAACGTCTTATAAAGACCGTGGTGGTAAATACCAGGGACAAACTGGCGTTACGCTTCCTAAAACCTAAGTTGTTTTAAATTAGATTAAATTCTAAAAAATGGGTCGCTTTGAGTGGCCCATTTTTGTTGAAAAATAAAGAAAGTGGTATTCATCGGAATATTTATAAATGAACGTTTTCTTTTGTAAAAAATGATATAAAATGATCAATAATTGATTTGTTTCTTTGAGTTGTATCACACAATTTAAAAGGACTTAAATCATAAAAATCAGATATCGGCATTTCTTTGTTTATTCAATTTAAGATTAGATTAAAGAAAGGGAAGCCAAATAAAAAGAAATTAAATTAGATTATGCCCCCAAGGATACGGAGGTCGGTCATGCGACAGTTTACGTCTCTTCATATAGCTATAGCGCTTGGAAGCTTATACTTTTCTTCAGCTTATGCTGGTTCTACTTTAGTTCCAATGTCAGATGCTGAATTGTCAGCTACTCGTGGCCAAGCCTTGATGAGTATGTCTTATATTGCGCCTACGGACTCTGCAAATTTAGAAAAACTACGCGATAACAGCAGTAATATTGGTTTTTATAAATTAGGAATGGAAGCTGAGTTAGAAATCAATACTAATATCCGTAAACTACAGTTGGGCTGCGGTGGGGTAAATGGAGCTGGCGGTTGTGATATCGATATTGATAACCTAAGTTTAAGTGGACAAAATTTTGATACCAATGGGAACCCCTTACCCATGTCTAATGAAGATCGTGCCTCATCTTCTGCCGTACTAACGAATCCATTCATTGAGTTTGCTATTAAGAATCCAACTTCAGCCTCGACACGTGAAGTAGTCGGTTTAAGGTTGAGTGCTGAAAAATTTATTGGTTTATTAACGGCAGGTACTGAAAATACAACGACTCCGAATGGGATCAATTCTATTTCCGGTTATATGAAGGTTCAGTCTGATAGTAGTGGTTTAATTAAAGGTTATGCGACAACTTCTGCTACGCGCGACAATTTATATGGTGCTAATGCAGTTACAGGTCGGTTACAAGCTTTGGGTTTAGGTGGATTTGCAGAAGTTAGTTTTATTACTTCAAATGGTGGATTTAATATTCCTGGCATTCAAAATAACTATTTTGAAATCGCGCCCATTCAAGTTAATGGTAATCGGGTTACCTCAAAAGTTTTATCCGCTCCAGTGAAAGTCCCAAATATTTATGTAGGTCATAGTAGTTCTTATCCTGTCGATGGGACAGTGCAATATAATGCAGCAGGTCCGCATGATCCTGCTTATCCTGAACCGACAGGTATTTATACTCAAGGCGGTAAAGTTGAAGCAACAGTAACAGATTGCTCTATTTTAGCTTGTGCTGTAGCGGGTAAAGGTTCCAAATTTCCTAATGTATATATGAATGGTACAATTGCAAATATTACTGCCAATTTAAATTTAACTCAGTCACTAGGGCTTATTCATAATTTGCCAATTAATTCACCAATGTATCTCGCACTACAAAATCAAATGCTGCAATGGCCTGGAGCAAAAGCAGATGACGTAGCCCAAAAGGGTTGGTGGATGTCTTTTGCAAACCCAGTTAATGTCGGTAACATCATTCCACAAGATGCGATTGATATTTCACCCCTATTCCCGCAAATTTCAACTGCTGTTTCTGCATATTTACAAGACCACCCAGCACAAACTTCTGATTTATTTGGATTATTAAATGTGGGCGATTTAGATGTAAATATTGGAACGATTGATTTGAAAAATAGTCCACTTACTTTAAATTTAAGCAATTTGCAGTTAACAAATCAAAACTTTAAGCCAAACTGTCATGGTTCAGGTTTAACTTTTTGTTAAATTCAGAGACGGCGGGCTAGGCTGCTTTACATTCATCGGAAAAGTAATTTTTTACATGCTTTTTTTTGCATTTGTGCAAATATTCCGCATAATAGAAATGTGGAAAGGTTGGCAATATCTTTTAGATTTGCCTCTTTGTCTAAGGTGAAAAGGATATATTCACCTGGCATCAAGGATTGTTAAAGAAAAATAAATATGGTGCGCGGCATCGTATAAAACAGGAAGGTCAAGATGACTACACTTAATTATACGGTAAGGTTTCAAAAAACCGTTTTAGCAAGTTTAATCGGGCTTTGTATAAGCCAAGCTAGTTTCGCACTCGAAGAACTTTCTGATGCGGGCTTAAGTGAAACTACAGGTGAAGGTATTGCTATCTTGCCACAGAATGCCTATATGGTATTTCGTGGTGCAGGGGCTAACGAAACCTCAAGTCAGATCTTAACTGATCGTACTAAAGATACTGGTTATATCAATTATGTACCTGTTGGGCCGTTAAGTATGACAGCAGCAGATACCAATAAAAATGGTACGATTGATTCTGGTGACCGTGCAGTAGGTAAAGCTGATATTTTTCTTTATGGTTTAGCGCTTTCTAAATCTGATAACGATACTAATAGTCGTCTTGCATCTACTGATACTGCGGCCGCGATTTCGAGTTGGGGTACTGCTGTTAATCCATGGATACTCAAAGTAGCTACTCAGAACCTTGTACCTAATTTTAGTGCTGCTACATGTAGTGGCGCGAGCGATCCTTCTTGCCAAGTAACATATTTAGCCTTAGAAGCACCTTTATACGAGGTAGGGACAAGAGATACGGCAGGGCTAGATGCATATAAACTTAAATTAGGTTTATGGTCAGATATCTTTGTTCGCAATCCAAATAAAATTAATGGTGCGACAGATCAGTTTAATTATGGCGACTCAAATGGTTTGATTGGTACAAGTACTGATGCAAGTCGCGCGAATCGGTTACGTTTACAAGGTATTTGGAATAATTTTAGTTTAAATGGTAGTCGTCTACAGCTCTTCCAAACTTTGGGAGGCGCGACATCCGCAAATGGATTGAGTCCATTTTATAATAATACTCTAGGCTTCGCAGGTGTTGTGCGTTTAAATAGTGGTGATGCCTCTAATTTGAGAGCAACAATTACTTCAAATACTCCAACAACGACAGTAGGGCCATGGGTAAATCGTTATAGTACTCAATATACTGGTGCACCTAGCAATAGTTCACCAAGTTCAGATTGGTTATATCGTATTCGCAGCCAGACTACTACTGTTACTTCAACTGGATCATGGACTGCTCCAACAGATAGTGCAATGGATAATGTACTGCGGTTGAGTACTCGTGAATCTGGTACTGGGCAAGGTAATCTCATTACTCCTGCTATTAATGGTGGGCTTGCACCAACCTTCGATGCAAACGAAGGTTTATATCTTTATAATCCAAATATTAATCTTGTGTTAGGTTCTTTATATCAACCACTCGTTTTAAGCTCGGATGGGAAAAACTTTAGTTTAGAGCTTGCACGTATTCCGAATAAGCCAGAAATTTATAAGAAAATCTATACTGACTACACTGGAACAGATAGTACTTATCTTGGTTCTACCTGTAATGTTTATCAATGCGGTACCAATGTAACCTTAGGAGGTAAAACTTATCAAGGTTCTAGTGCAACGCATAGTAGTATCTCAATCGGTTCAACTGTTTATAACTCGACAAATAATACATTAGAAGCCTTTAAAGGGAACAATACTCAAGATGCAGTTGGTATTTCATTTGGGAAATTACCAACAGGAACGGTTGCTGCGGTAACACAAGTTAAAAATTTCTATCAATTACAAAATCAGGAACGACGTGGAGGCAGCTATAATTGTGGATTTTTAAACTTAGGAACTTGTTATGATACATGGCAATACCGTACAGCATCAGGTTGGACGGGAAATGCGGGCTCAGGCTTAAGATTTGACTCTCAAGGAGCAAACTGGGCGAATATTGATAGTACCTCTTATTATAATCCGACAACCAACACAACAGGTTACACCACCACAGATGTAGGGAATGGGGCTCAGTTTGTAGTACCAAATGGTACACCTTTACCTGATGCACTTTACAATAATGGACGTTGGTATACGACTACACCAAATGCAGATGTGAACACTTATAAATTATCAGGAGCACAAATTAGCTCTTCAATTAGTAATAATATGGGTTCAGCAGTCATTGATGGTGTTTTAATCCAACATTTAAAACTCACCACAAAGGGTCTATAAGAGGAGAATAATGCGATGAAAAAAATAACTGCTTTACTCCTTACTCTTTGTGCAACTGTTACTCATGCAGAATTACAAACTTTGGACAACGACGCTTTACAGGCGATTAATGGCCAAGCAGGTGCTGACTTGTCCTTAATGCTCAATTTAAACCAAACCAGTAACAGCATATTTGATAATGGCAGTGGCGGCGTTTGTGAAAACGTAGAGTTCTGTCATATTGGTTTAGCGATTAATAAACGTTTTGTGCAAGCAGATGCAACTAAGCCAAGTGGTTGGGCTGAAAATAGTGATAGCGGTAATAAGCTTTGGTTGGTGTTTAAAGGTGTACAAGGAACTTTAAACATTCAAAAAATGGGTTTGGATGGTGCTGATTTGAAGTATCTTGATAAATCTAATACCGAAATTATAAAACCTGCTATTCAACTTAGTTTTAGTGCAGCACAACCGATTTTAATTCGTAACTTTGGTTTTAATGCTTTATCCATTGAGCAAGATAACTTTACAAGTTCAACAACGACCCAAGGCTCAAGTACGAATATGTATGATTATGCATATTTCAAAAAACCAACGTATGCGGCGACAGCAAACAGTGCAACTCAGCAAGTGGCTACAGCGACACCTTCAGCCTATGACTATGGACGTGAAACAGGTTTTATGGGTTTAATGATGAACGGCAACTTGGCTATTCAAGGAAAAGTCATGGTGTTTAGCTGTGATGGTAGCCATCCCCGTTGTTAACGGTTAATGTAGATTTCAAAGGAACTGAAGTGATGAACAAAAATAAAGAAAGTCACGGCTCAAAGTTTATTTTAAATACATTAACAGCTAGCATGTTGTTAGTGAGTGGACAAGTTTTTGCTTTAGAAGCTTTAACCGATGCCGATTTGAGTGCGGTCAATGGTCAAGATGGGATCTCGATTCAAACTACGTTTAATGAAATCAATATTGATAATGCTTACTGGGACGACCATGCAGGCACGCCAACAAGTGCTGATCAGGTTTTAAGAGCTCAAGCGAGCGGCGTAAAAATACAAAAAAGTAATGCTTCTACACAAGCTTTAGGAACGAACTATCGTTTAGATGTGGGAAGTAATACAACTACAGGTAAAGCTGGCATTGATTTTTCTATGCAAAGTAGCCCATCCCTTATTACGGTAAATAGCGTTAAAGTGTGTAATAGCTCTGCTACCTGTTCACCAACGATGGGGCAGATGGCAATACAAACAACTTCTCCTTTAAATTTAGCACTGACTACTCAAGATGGTTTATTTAGCCCCAATAGTCAGTCCAATATGACGCTGGGTATAAATAACGCAAATATTTATTTGGGGCAGTTAGACGCACGTAGTCAGCTCAATCAACTAATTTTAAAGAATTTTAACTTTAATTTTGTGGGTAAAGGAGTCATGTTTATTGACCCTATCCGTGGCATAGTTTTACAAACGAATACTGGCTCAAATGTAGCTGCGGTTGGGCAAACCCCAAATAGTACTTATGGCTATGTCGATTTTAATCGTGTCGCTGATTCAGCTTCTGGTTTAACTGCAGGTACTTATGTTGATAGCAATGGTAAAGTGACTAATTCGGGTCTAAACATTGAAGTAATGCTCAGTTCCAATGTAGATAAAACCAATCCTTATGGGCTGGATGCGACCAATACACCGCAAAATTCAAAAGGTTTAATCCGACTTGGTGCAAGCGGACGTATGGTAAATAGCTATTTACAAGTCCGTGGTATGGATGGCTCTTCAGATACGACAACCCTAGGTACTGCAAATACTGCTTCGGGCACAAGCTCAAGTAATAGTATTTTGGGTAATACTGGAATTGCCTTTCGTATGAAAGGTGAATTCACTAAAGATAATGATTCAATGCTAGGGGTCGATGGCAAAGCTACGACTTTAGAAATTGGTGGGGCAGGGCTGAACGCTTATGGTTTCGAGTTTGGTAATTTAACTGGGTTGAATTCGGCGACGCGTGGTTATTTTGATAGTGGAAATATTTATTTAAATCTTGCCGATACAAAAACCTTATTAATGCCAAATAATGCGACATTAAATAGTATTCGTTTAGGATCTGGTACTTTAACAACCGCTGCCGATTATCAACATAATATTCACCGTGATACGGTGACTAACCCATTTAGTTTAATTCTTGCGATGCGTGGAGCGGAGTTTCAAGCATTTTCAAGACGAGGTCGTTTTACTACAAGTGCGAATGTCGCTGCTGCTAATCAATTTGCAGATAATGGCTTAAGTAACCAGTGGGGCTTGGCTTTACCTTTTTATAATTTAAATGCCAATGCTGCAGTTTATGGGGTAGATGCACCTGCGAATAGCGCTTTTTACTATACAAAAGATGCTAATGGTAGACCCGTTCAGAATGCTATAGGTACCTCAGGAACGACTTCTCGTTTAGGATTTGGTGTTGCTGTTGGTACAACAGGACGCGATGCAGGCGGTACAAAAACAACTTCAATTCTATTAATTGATGGTTCTCCAAATGCCAATAATGCGGGTAATCCTACCGACTATTACATGGGTTTACGTAATATCGATATGTTCCTCAAAGGTAATGGCACTATCGGTTTAGAAAATGGCAGTTTAAATATCGGTTTAAAAGATATGTTACTGGCCTTATCAACTGAAATTGCAGCGGGTTATTTACCGGGCGCTAAATATAAAACTTGTCCGGCAACAGGATCTTGTACTTCACCAATTGATAACTTTGCCAGAAATAATGATGTTTTATTTGGTCTTAAACTACGCTTAGGCGGTGATTTAAATTTATCGATTGTACCTAATAGTTCAATTGCTGATGGTAGTGCGCTCACTGTTTTGGGTGATTTTACAATGCCTGCTACAGCAACTGGAAACTCAGTCCAAATTAGTGATCCGATTGATGGCTCTGCAATTGGTTTTGAGAATATGACTGGTAAGCTTGCGTTTAACACGGCATTAGTTGTTGGAAAAGACAGCGCGAGTGGATTAGGTAAGGTTGGTGTAAATACCGCAGTGTACTTTAACCCTGATAAGAATATTGATGGTGCCTTACGAGTTAAAGATATTAATTTCTATCCACCTTCAACAGGGGCAGGCGCACGTTTAGGTGAACTTGCAATTACTGGTGGACGTTTAAATAGTAGCTTCAGTATTGTGCCGAGAAATGGTGCTTTTAACTAATAAAGAAAAGTGGCGATATTGCCACTTTTGATAAAAAATTTATTTTGAATGTGATTGGATTTGCATTCGTCGGGTTATAGGGATAATTATTTTGTACTCATCTATTATTCTGATAATCTGAACAAATAATAAACGTTTGTCTCTTAAGGATTAGAGCAACATGAAAAATAAAAATATAGTCTGCTGGTTATTATTTGCCAGTAGTTCAAGTGTTTTTGCGATGCAACCATTAGATGATCAAAGTCTTTCAGCAATGACGGGTCAAAATGGTTTAACGCTAGGCATTCAGGCCGATAAAGTTAAATTTAATCAAGTCGCCTTGATTGATACCAATGGTATTGCCTCTACCTCTTACAATAGTAAAGCAGGTCTCGTCATTGCGGGGAACTCTACTAATCCTGTTCCAAGTATAGAATTTATTAAAGCGGCTGTATCGACCAATCCTTCTTTCAATATTGCTATAGATACCGATGCAGGTGCGGGTAAGCCTTTTGTGAACTTGGCTGTCACAATGGGAAGTGACGTCAATGGTATTCGGCTTACACCATTTTCGGTTTATTTAGCGCCTAACACTTCAGTCTCTAGCCCTGCTGATTATGCGGTGACTAGTTATGCACCAAAATCAATTTTTAGTTCGGGAACAACAGTAAATACAGGCGTGAAAGAACTGATTCGCTCTACTGGAAATTTGGACATTAACTTTGTACAGACCAATAAACCTCGTTTAAACATTCAATTGGGTCATGCTGCCCAGTCTGTCATGGTCAAATTTGGTGGAGCCATTCAATCGATTTGTTCTGCTGCATCTGGTTGTCCAATTACTTTAGTATCTGATAATACTGGTGCTAACTTTGGGTTTAAATTTGTGGGAACAAACTCATCTACAGGATTTGTTCTTGATGGGTTTTATGCTGGAGTTGACCCAACAGGGCTTACTTTTGGCAATACGGGGGCATCTAGTAAATTTGATGCGTCGCTTAATAATGTAACTTTAGGAAATGCAGGGCTACAAAGTCCAACAACGTTTAATAATTTACCTAATGGGTCTATGGGGAGTTTTGGAGTTACGGGTGCTTCGGTAACCGACTTTAAAATGAAAGTAAGCGGTTTTTAAAAATAATCACTGAACCTGAAATAAAAGAAGAGGGTGGTTGTATAAACAGCCACCCTCTTTTATAAATTTTAAGTAACTAGCTATGTGATGAACTGGTTTGTTCTAACTTTTGAACAATTTCATCTAAAGCTTTAATGCGTTTAACTTGGTCCCACAGTTCTTTGGCTTGAGGGTAGGCTTTGGTCATCATACCCAGCCATTGCTTATAACGACCAACCATACCAATTTCTGTTTTAGCTTGACCATTTAAAAAACGGATTTGTAAGTCAACGAGTTGTTCCCAACTAAATAATGCCTCATCCATATTATTACGAATGCATTGGGTTAAATCGGGCGTTGTTACCGCACCGCGACCAATCATTAAATCTTCACAACCAGATTGCTGTTGGCAGGCCTTTGCATCGGCATTGGTCCAGATTTCGCCGTTAGCAATGACATTAATTTTTAAAGCTTCTTTAATCGGTAGAATTTTTTCCCAATAAGCTGGTGGCGTATAGCCATCTGCTTTCGTTCGCGCATGTACTGTTAGCCAGCTTGCGCCAGCATCTTCGACCGCATGAGCATTTTCCATGGTGTGGTTTTCATCGAGATAACCTAAACGCATTTTTGCTGAAACAGGAATATGCGCAGGTACCGCATCGCGGACTGCTTTAATGAGCATATGTACCACGTCTGGTTCATCGAGAAGTACGGAACCACCGCGATGTCTATTTACTGTTTTTGCAGGGCAACCAAAATTAAGGTCGATTGCAGGAGCACCTAGTTCAACCACTTTTGCAGCATTTGCTGCCAGCATATCTGGATTGTTCCCTAAGAACTGAACATGCACAGGCGTTCCCGCAGCTGTTTTACCGTCGTTCTTTAACTCAGGACAAAAATTATAATAAATATGGTCGGGTAAAATGCTGTCTGTAACTCGAATAAACTCGGTTACACACCAGTCGAAATGACCAACAGATGTGAGCGTATCCCGCATGATCGGGTCAGTTAAACCTTCCATTGGAGCGAGTATGAGTTTCACAGTCTGTGCCACCTGATTAAAACAAAAACAGCGTTATACGGGATATGTATAACGCTGTCTAGTAGTGCTGAAATTTTAATTGTTTTATCGGCCTAATATCATTTCGAGTACAAATTTACTGCCAATAAAACCAATCGCTAAAAGGGCAAAACCAATGAGGGTAAAACGAATCGCTTTTTGACCTCGCCATCCGAGTTTGTAATGGCCAATGAGTAATGAACCATAAATAATCCATGAAATAATACTAAATACGGTTTTATGAGCGAGATGCTGAGCAAAGAAGCTATCAACTGTTAAGAAGCCAAATGCCAGAGCAATGGTTAATAAAATAAAACCAGTAATGATTAAGTCAAATAACAATGACTCCATGGCCTGAATAGGCGGGAGTAAGTTGACCCAAAAACGTTTTTTTTGTTTCTTTTTGAGTTCACGATTTTGGAACCATATCAAGATTGCATGTATGGTTGCCATCAGTAAAACTGCATAGGCAGAAAGTGAAAGAATAATATGAGTATCTAGGCCTAATGAATGCTGCTCAATAAACTGATTTGGTTTACTAAATGCAAAACCTAAAATAAGGCCAATAGCCGCTACAGGAATACCAAGTAAGTTTAAAGGTACAATTGGACGAAAAGTACTAAAAATTAAACTTAACAACAACATAAGCCATGATGTAAAAGAGACTAAATTAAAAACATCATAGTTAATTCCTAAAGGCGTCAGCATGGCATGGCATAAAACTGTGCCGTGCAGTAGCAGTGCTAAGGTCGTAACAAGAGCAAATAACCATGGGTTTGGTTCACGTTTTGACATTAAACGTATGAACAGATACCAGAAAGAAGTGGTATATGCGATGAGTGCCAAAATTGTGTAAACCAAGGGGAGGCTAATCATGTCAAACCTTTTTCAGGATTAATTCATCTAGATAAGATATAAATTCGCTGCGAACTAAAGTATCCTATAGCATTCTATGCATAAATTTTCTATTTCGAGAAAGATTTTTTTGCAACTAGCCATTTTAAGCGGATTTTGCAATGTTTGATACCTTAACAGAACGACTCACGCAGAGTTTAAGAAATGTTACTGGCTCAGGGCAGCTGACCGAAGACAATATTAAAGATACCTTACGTGAAGTACGTATGGCTCTTCTTGAAGCCGATGTCGCGTTACCTGTAACTCGTGAATTTATCGCGAAAGTTAAGGAAGAGGCATTGGGCCAAGAAGTGATGACCCAGTTATCTCCAGGCCAGGCATTTGTAAAAATTGTCTATGACGAACTCACCAAGATGATGGGTGAGGCAAATGAAACACTGGATTTAAGTGCTAAGCCTCCAGTTGTTGTATTGCTTGCTGGTTTACAAGGTGCAGGTAAAACGACAACTGCTGCCAAGCTGGCACGTTTCTTAAAAGAACGTCAAAAGAAAAAAGTAATGACCGTTTCTGCCGACGTTTACCGTCCGGCAGCGATCAAACAGTTAGAAACTGTATCAGCAGAAGTTGGTGCAGGCTTTATTCCATCAGATCCATCAGAAAAGCCAATTGATATTGTTAATCGTGCAATTGAGCAGGCAAAAATCCAGTTTGCTGATGTGTTGATTGTCGATACAGCGGGTCGTTTGCATGTCGATGAAGACATGATGGACGAAATTAAAGAGTTACATGCAGCAGTTAAGCCGACAGAAACTTTGTTCGTGGTTGATGCCATGACAGGTCAGGATGCTGCAAATACTGCTAAAGCCTTTAATGATGCATTAGCACTTACAGGTGTGATTCTTACTAAAACTGATGGTGATGCGCGTGGTGGTGCGGCACTTTCTGTACGTGCTATTACAGGTAAGCCAATCAAGTTCTTAGGTATGGGTGAAAAGCTTGATGCCTTGGAGCCATTCCATCCGGATCGTGTTGCTCAACGTATTTTAGGTATGGGTGACGTACTTTCTTTAGTCGAAGAAGTTGAACGAAAAATCGACAAAGAAAAAGCCGAAAAAATGGCGAAAAAATTGCAAAAAGGCGGTAGCTTCAACTTTGAAGATATGCTGATGCAATTTGAACAAATGAAAAAAATGGGCGGCATGATGGGCTTCTTAGACAAGTTGCCTGGCATGAGCGGCGCGGGAATTCAGCAAGCGATTGAGCAAGCGAACCCTGAAAAACAAGTCAAAAAGATGGAAGCTATTATCCAGTCAATGACTGTTAAAGAACGCCGTAACCCAGACCTGATGAACCCAAGTCGTAAAAAACGTATTGCGGCAGGTTGTGGTATGGATGTTGCTGAAGTGAATAAACTCATTAAGCAACAAGCGCAAATGGCTAAAATGATGAAGAAGTTTGCGAATCCATCTGGTATGAGCAAAATGATGCGTTCATTAGGCAATATGCAAAAACAATTTGGCGGTGGCGGCGGTATGGGACCACTGTTTGGTAACAACGACCAAAAGAAATAAAACCATAAAATAAAAGGCGCCTAGAGCGCCTTTTATTTTGTTCTGTATTTTAGTCTTTAGGATAATGAGCAATATATTGTTGTAGCCCTTTAAGCAAAAGATCTTTTTCAACAGTTGGCTGGTATTTCTGTAGAAATTTAGCAAAAAGAGGAGCATCTCCACCTGTGAGGAGCAGCTTTTTAGGAGATTGCTGCATGATGCTTTCAATTGTACTAATCAGGCCTAACAAAATACCGTGGTGTACTGCATCGACTGTGTTATTACCCGGGTTTAGATTATCAAAAGCCGAATCGGGAATTTTAATACCTTTGGTATTCTGAATCAGCGCATCACGCTGTAAATAAAGGTTTGGCAGAATATAACCGCCTAAATGCTGTTTGCCTTTGGTTAAATCAATGGTAAGCGCTGTTCCGCAACCAATAATGCAATAGTTTTCTTGTTCCTCCGCAACTGCAAGTACTTGTAACCAGCGGTCAATCCCGAGCTGACTCGGTACTTCATAGCCACATTGTAGGCCTGCATATTCCGAATGGACTTTGGCAAAAACAACAGGGATTTCAAGCCATTTTAAAATCTGCTGAATACGTTGGTTGTTTTCAGTATCGAGTACTGAAGAAATGCCAATTCGATGCAGACCTTGATGTTTAAAGTGTTGGATTAATCCAAGTAATAAATCGGCAGGTGACTGCAAATGTAACTCAGCTGCATGTTCAATAATTTGCTGATTTTCAGTAATCCAGTATTTTAAACGGGTGTTTCCGATATCAAGCCATAAACTTTTCATGGGGAAAATACCTGATTACTGAGTTGATTGTGGTCTTAAACGACCTTGATAAAACTGCTGTGGTTCTGGAGTTTCAAGAATTACTGCACCTTCATTAGATATTCCAACAAAACGCCCATGAACCAGTCCCTGACTATGTTCGAATTGAACTAACTGATTCAACCAAGCTGCATGATGGTTAAAACGACCTGCTAAGTTATAACAACCATGATCAAACCAGCGAGCTGCATTTTGAATTGCAACGTAGAGTTCTGAGATGAGTTCAAGACGACTCATTTGTTCTAGACCTAAATCTTCTAAAGAGGTGATTGGCTGGTCACTATCAGTCACTGGTGGTGTTTTTAAATTAATCCCTACGCCTACAATAGCCTGATGCTGAGAAAGTGGTTCGACCAAAATTCCCCCCCATTTCCCATGCGCACTATACAAATCATTTGGCCATTTCACTTGCAAGCTCAAAGCTTGCAACTGCGGGATTTGCAAAATATTTAGAGCAACTTCAAGTGCTAAGCGACCATCTAAGGGTGTTCGAGTTTGCACCAATGTGCTTAAATAAATGTTTCCTTCAGGTGAAATCCACTGCCGTTGATGTTGACCTCGCCCTTGAGTTTGTTGAGCACTGCAAACCAAGCCTGTTGTAATGCCTTTTTGGGCAATTTCACGAATATCATCATTGGTCGAAGTTGTGGTTGCTTTTAATAAAACCACTTCTGGAAGCTGGTTTTTTGCGCTTAAAAGTTGTTGTAGTTGGCGAGTCTCTAAATCCATGTTGAATATGAGCAGAGTGGTAAAACATTTATGGAGTTAATCATATATTTACTCATTGGCGCAATTGCTGGTTTTACTGCCGGATTGTTTGGGGTTGGTGGTGGACTAATTATTGTACCAATCCTCTATGTCGTTTTTACCCAGTTGCACTATGACCCTGCGGTAATCATGCATATTGCAGTCGGAACATCGCTTGCAACCATTATTGTGACGTCGTTTAGTTCAGTTTCTGCCCATCATAAAAAAGGTGCAGTCCTCTGGCCTGTTTTTCGTAATTTAGCACCTGGGCTGGTGATTGGTTCATTCTTAGGGGCGGGTATTGCTGATTTGATGTCTGGTCAGCATTTACAGCTTCTTATTGGTGTCTTTGCCGTTGTGATGGCCTATCGCATGTTTAAAGGCGCAAATGTGGTTGTTGACCCAACGCGTCAGCTTCCTTCAACACCTATGCAATTTATGGCAGGTGGTGGCATTGGTATTGCCTCTGCAATTTTTGGTATTGGAGGCGGTAGCTTAACTGTTCCGTATTTAAACCGTCATGGTGTGGTCATGCAAAAAGCAGTCGCGACTTCTGCCGCTTGTGGTTTACCTATTGCTGTAGCGGGCGCTATTGGCTTTATGTGGTTTGGTGCTAAAGAGCACATCTCTGTACCTAACACGATTGGTTATGTGCACATCTATGCGTTTATTGGCATTAGTGTCATGAGTTTTGTGACGGCTAAACTTGGGGCTAAGGTTGCGCATGCTTTATCACCACAAATGTTGAAAAAATGCTTTGCTTGTTTGCTCGTGGTAGTTGGCAGTTACTTTATTTATAAAGGTTTTATGAATTAAAAAGCATATTCATTTAGAAAAATATAGAAAAAGAAGCTTAGACTCATATGGTTTAAGCTTTTTTTATTTGAAGATTTAAACAGACTAAAGATAAGTTTTTTCATCCGATTTCTGTATGGATTTTGGGCGGGTTGGCTTAAAATGCAATAAAATTGTCAGACAATGACATAGTTTTTAATGGATGGGATCAGTTAAAAACAAGGATGCGAAAGAAAAGCATGGATTAATGCATATAAAAAGTAGCGGGTGATTTATGAATCTCGAAGAGACAGAAAGTCTTTCTGAGCAAATTGTAAAATATATTAGCGAACAGATTATTAGCGGCGAATTGGTCGAAGGCGAACGCATACAAGAGCTTCGTATTGCGAAAGAGCTTGATGTAAGCAGGGGATCGGTTCGTGAAGCATTATTATTACTTGAACGTACGCATTTAATTGAAATTTTTCCGCGTCGGGGCGCAATTGTCTCAGAAATGTCTGCACAACAAGTGAAAGCACTGTTTGATACAAACGTGATGCTATTAGGACATATTGTACAACGTATCAGTGAAACATGGCGTGCGCACGAAGCTGATCAATTACAGCTCTTATTAGAACAACTTCTTGAGCATGTAAAAGCAGGTGATATCGAAAAATTCTACGATGCCATTTTCCAATATCTGGCTGAACAGCAAGATATGGTCGGTAATCCTTACTTAATGAAGTTTTATAAAGAATTATTACCTTCTTTACGTCGTAGTTATTTTTTGACCCTAAATACTTCTAAAAGAGAACTGCAAGAAGCGTTTGCATTATTTAAACTCGTGACTGATGCAATTTTGATCCGAAAATCACAACAAGCCGCTTTATTTATGGAAGATTTTTGTCGACACTTACGTAACCTTGTGTTGGAATCGCTGACACGAATGAAACAGATTGAATTGGCTTGGGCAAGACGCTCACGCCGTTAGTTAGGGCATTATGCGTTTAAGCAGTTTAAAACTTTCCGGCTTTAAATCTTTTGCAGATAGTACAACTTTAAATTTCAAGGCGAACCGCACAGCAGTGGTTGGTCCAAATGGTTGTGGCAAATCCAATGTTATTGATGCGATCCGCTGGGTGATGGGTGAGTCAAATGCTCGTCAGCTGCGTGGTGGTAGCATGCAAGATGTTATTTTTACCGGAACATCCAAACGTAAGCCAGTGGGTGTTGCCAGTGTAGAACTGCGTTTTGACAATACCTACGGCAAATTGGGTGGAGCTTATAACGCTTATAATGAGCTCGCTGTTCGTCGTCAGGTGACTCGTGAAGGTAAATCTGAATATTTCTTAAATGGTACACGTTGCCGTCGCCGTGATATTACCGACATTTTCTTGGGAACGGGTTTAGGGCCACGCTCTTATGCTGTCATTGAACAGGGCATGATTAATCGTTTGGTTGATGCCAAGCCTGAAGAAATGCGTATTTTCATTGAAGAAGCAGCGGGTGTGTCTCGTTATCAGGCGCGTCGCCGCGAAACCTTGCAGCACCTTGAACATACTGAGCAAAACCTTTCACGTTTAGAAGATATTGCGCTTGAGTTAAAATCACAGCTTAAAACGCTAAAACGCCAGTCAGAAGCTGCGGTTCAATATAAAACCTTAGAAAGCCAGATTCGTACCCTAAAAATTGAAATTTTGTCTTTTCAGGCAGATAAAAGTGTACGCCTACAAGAAGAATATACAGTTCAAATGAATGAACTGGGCGAAACTTTTAAGTTAGTTCGCTCTGAGCTAAGTACAATTGAACATGATTTAGAATCTACCAGTGCTTTGTTTCAGCGACTCATTCAGCAATCTTCACCATTACAACAAGAGTGGCAGCAAGCTGAAAAGAAACTGTCTGAACTAAAAATGACTCTAGAACAAAAACAGAGTTTATTTCAGCAAAATAGTACGACACTGGTTCAATTAGAACAGCAAAAAGCTCAGACGAAAGAGCGTTTACAACTTTCCGAGCTACAGCTTGAAACACTGAATAATCAGTTAGAAGAACAAACTGAAGCTTTAAAGACGGTTGAACATACTGCAGCCGAAGCAGAACAAAACTTTGCTGGTTTACAAGCACAGCAGCGTCAAGAACAGCAACAGTTTGAACAAGTAAAAGCTCAGGTTGAAAAACAACAGCAGCAAAAAATGCAAATGTCTGCGCAAATTGAGCAGCTAGGCAAAAATGTTCAGCGCATTGAGCAGCAAAAAGAAACGCTGCAACATCAGGCAAGTCAGATTCAATCGCAAGTACACGAAGATGAACAAGGCGAGCTTGAGCAACTGCAACAGCAGCTTGGTCGTGAAATCTCAACGTTAGAGGCTGAAATTGAGCAGTATGCGCAACAGATTGAACAGTCTCAACAAGCGCATCAGGCAACTAAAAATCAGCAACAAACACTGAAAACAGAAATACAGGTTTTATTATCTGAGCAGAAAAACTTAAGCCAGCTTGTTGCTAAACAAAGTCCAAAGCAAAACCAAGATACGCTACGTTTAATGCAGGCTCTAGAGTTAACGGAGCAGGGTAAGCCACACGCGCAGATTGTTGAAAAGTTTTTAGCAAAATGGTTGCAGGCACATATTGTTGAAACCGAACAAGTCTTTCAGGAAGGAATTGCTCGCCAGTTAAAACCGTCAGAACAAACAAGCAAATTTAAAGGAAATTTGGCCTGTTTAAATGACTGGATTGCGTCACCACAACTTTCAATATTTTCAAATGTAGCGATTGCGCAAAATTTATCTGATGCTTTAAATGAGCAAAAGCAACTACAACATGGCCAGTCTATCTTGACCTTAGATGGCTATCATGTCGGGCAGGATTGGGTGATTGCTCTTATGTATGATGACGAAAGTCAAAGTGCGCAAGGTATGCTCAGTCATCGTATTCGTCTAGATGAAATTGAACAAGTTCTTCAAAAGCAGCAACCTGAACTACAAGCATTAGACGAAACTGTGCTTCAGCAAAAAGAAAAACTTGCACAGGTACAAGCTGACTTACAGCAGAAACAACAGGTTATTAAACAAAAACAAAAAGACTTGCAGCAGCTAGACGTGCAAATTGCTAAACAGCAAACTGCGGCACAAGCATTTTTACTGCAAAAACAGCAATTGAAAGATCAGTTAGCTCAGTTAGACATGCAGCTTGAAGAAGATGCAATGCAAAAAGACGATCTTGAAATTGATTTGCATGCGCTTGCGATGAAGCTAGAAACTATTTTACCTGACTATAAAACTTTGCAATTTCGAGTAGAAGAGCTAACAGAACAACTCGAAGAACAGCAACAAGTCTTGCAACAGCAGCAGCAAGAACGCGAGATTTTACGTCGGAACAGTACGCAGACAACTCAACAAATCGAGCTGCTTGAAAAAGATATTTCATTCTTGCAGAGTCAATATCAACAAATTGCAGCTCAAATGGAACAGGCGAAAAAGTTTGTTGACCCTATTCAGTTAGAGCTACCAAACCTTGAGTCGGAATTTCAACAACAATTTGCTCAGACTGAAAAGTTGCAAAAGACGTGGAATGATTGGCAGCTTGAGCTTAATAGTGTGCAAGAGAAGCAACAAACACTCACAGACCAACGCCATCAGTACCAACAGCAAGATGAAAAACTCAGAGAGCAGCTTGAAGCCAAACGTTTAGCATGGCAAGCAGCTAAATCAGACCGCGAGCACTATCAAGAGCAGTTAAAAGAGTTAAATGCCGAACTTCAAACGGGCTTGAAAATAGATTTAACCGAGCACCAGCAAAAACTGGAAAAGGTACAAAAGCAGTTTGAAAAAATCGGTGCGGTTAACTTGGCAGCCTCACAAGAGTTTGAAGAAGTTTCTCAGCGTTTTGATGAGTTGAGCCACCAAATTCAAGACTTGGAAAATACGGTAACTCAGTTAAAAGATGCGATGAAAAGCATTGACCAAGAAACCCGTAAGCTGTTTATGACAACTTTTGACCAAATTAATCAAGAGTTGCAAAACTTATTTCCAAAGGTTTTTAATGGTGGTGAGGCAAGTTTAAGTCTGGAAGATGACTGGCAATCTGGGGTTAAGCTCATGGCGAGACCACCTGGAAAGAAAAATAGTTCTCTAGCATTACTTTCCGGTGGAGAAAAAGCGTTAACGGCGTTAGCATTAGTATTTGCCATTTTCAGGTTAAACCCAGCACCGTTTTGTGTACTCGATGAAGTGGACGCACCACTCGATGATGCGAATGTACAGAGATATTGTAATTTGGTAAAAGAGCTTTCTGAACATGTACAATTCATTTACATTACACATAATAAGCTGGCGATGACCATGGCAACTGACTTGTTGGGTGTAACCATGCCTGAACCGGGCACATCAAAATTAGTCACTGTCAATTTAGAACAGGCAAAAGAATACGGGTTAGTTTCGGAGTCATAGAATGGAAATCAATACGATTATTGGCATCGTTGTTGCCATTATTATCATGCTAGTTGGCTTAAGAATGATTTTAAAAAAGCCGAACCATGCTGAACCCTCGCTAGACAGTGATTTACATATTAATCCTGAAAGTAATCAACCGGTTATTCCTCGTCATGTACGAGATCAACTTGAACAGGCAGAGGCAGCTGTAGCATCAGCAACCGTTGCTGAACGTGTAGAACCGACTTTAAGCGAGCAGGCGCAGCCAAAAGAACAGGAAACAAAAGAAGTAGAACTAGCTTCACAAACTCAAACAGACCAGACACAAGCACCCGTTGAAAATACTCCAGTAGAAGAAGTTAAAGCTGAAGAAAATACTGTTAGTCCAACTGTAAGTAAAAATAGTTCAGTTGAGTTAACTGATACCGTTTCTGCTGCAACAGAAGCTACAAGCTCATCAGAAGAAAAAGTGGCAGAAGAGCATTCTAAAGCAGAACCTGAATTAAGCTTAAATCCGAATATTGAAACGGCTGAAATTGCCGAGTTTGAAGGTGAAAGTAATATTCTGGATGTACATTTGCATGAGCAACAGCGTTTTGACGATGAAAGTGCGTTAGCAATGGCTGAGCAGATTATTGCACTAAATGTTTATCCAAATCCGCGCCGTGCGTTATCGGGCGATAAAGCACTGAAAGTACTTTTAAAATACGGTCTACGTTACGGTGAAATGTCTTGTTTCCACCGTTATGAAAATACCGATGAACCAAGTGCACTCATGTTCTCTGTACTTCGTATGACAGATAACGGTCCAGCTGGTTTTGATTTGGAAACTTTATCTGCGGAACAAGTTCAAGGCTTGGCATTTTTCCTTGCACTTCCAAACAGTAAAGCAGTTACTGGTTTTGACATGATGACCAGTATTGCAGGTCTTATTGCTCGTGAAATTGATGGTAAGGTTTATGATGAAAATAACCTTGAGTTTACGCCACAGTTAAAAGAACATTGGCGTCATCATGTGATTGATTATCGTCCTGCACAGGCAACAGCCTAGTTTAAATTTTTTGTATAGGTTGCGATAATTGCAACATATCTAGTCGCAGCTCAGGGTGGAGAAATTTCCACCCTTTTTTATGGTGAATAACATAATGGCAATAACTTCCGTGATCGAACAGATGCGTCAGCTTATTCAACTGATTGCAAAGCATAACCATGCCTACTATGTCATGGATCAGCCGACAATCTCGGACAGTGAATACGATCATTTATTTCATCAGCTAAAAGCTTTAGAAGAGCAATATCCTGAACTTGTACAAGCTGACTCACCAACAACGAAAGTAGGTGGACAAGCGCTTTCAAAGTTTGAAAGCGTGACTCATGTGGTACCAATGCTTTCACTTGGCAACGTATTTAACCAAGAAGATTTATTTGCATTTGCACGCCGTGTAGAAGAGCGACTACCAAATCAAAAAGTACAATATGAAGTTGAGTTAAAACTCGATGGTCTTGCAATTTCACTATGGTATGAAAATGGGGTATTGGTTCGTGGTGTAACCCGTGGTGATGGTGAAACGGGCGAAGACATTACGCAAAATGTTAAAACCATTCGTAACTTACCTAAAGTTTTACATTCAGAAAAGTACGAAATTCCACGTTTGCTTGAAGTTCGTGGCGAAGTACTCATGCCAAAGTCTGGTTTTGAAAAACTCAATGCCGACCAAGAAGCAAAAGGCGAGAAAACCTTTGCTAACCCTCGAAACGCAGCAGCAGGAAGTTTAAGACAACTTGACCCAAATATTGCTGCTAGCCGACCTTTAGCATTTTATGCGTATGGTATTGCGCAGTGTGAGCCAAATCATAACTTAACGACCATGCATGATAGTTTGCAGTGGTTAACGGAACTTGGCTTCCAAATTGCTGAACGTCAGTACTTGTGTAACTCAATTCAAGAAGTACAACAGCGCTACGAACAAATTCAGCAAGAACGTCCAAACCTACAAGTTGAAATTGATGGCATGGTCGTAAAGGTCGATGACCTTAAACAGCAACAGCAACTTGGTTTCTTAAGCCGTGAACCACGCTGGGCAACTGCTTATAAATTCCCTGCGCAAGCCGCACTGACCACTGTTGAGCAGATTGACTGGCAAGTAGGCCGTACAGGGACTTTAACCCCTGTAGCACGCTTAAACCCTGTTTTTGTGGGTGGTGTGACTGTTTCTAATGTGACTTTGCATAATATTGGTGAAATTCATCGTCTAGATGTACGCGTTGGAGATACGGTAAGTGTTTATCGTACGGGCGACGTTATTCCTAAAGTAGAAAAAGTTTGGCCAGAGTTCCGTCCCGCTGAAGCAGAAATAGTTCATTTACCTGAAAACTGTCCAGTATGTGCTTCTCCAGTGGTTATGCCTGAGGGGGAGGCTCTTGCACGTTGCTCTGGTGGTTTATATTGTGCTGCACAGCGTATTGAGGCTATTCGTCACTTCGTATCGCGTAAAGCTCTGGATATTGAAGGTTTGGGGGATCGTTGGGTTGAGTCTTTATTACACCTCGATTTACTCAAAGATGTTGCTGATATTTACCATTTGCATGAACACAGAGAAACTCTCTTGGGCATCGAAAAAATGGGAGAAAAGTCAGTACAGAACTTAATAGATGCGATTGAAGCTAGTAAGAAAACAACGCTAGCGCGTTTTATTTATGCCTTAGGTATTCGCGGGGTAGGTGAAACAACAGCTAGAATGTTAGCCAATACATTCCAGACATTAGAGGCCCTTAAAGCTGCTGATATTGAAGCTTTGAAGAAAACCCCAGATGTAGGCGATATTACTGCTGAATGGATTGCTGATTTCTTCTTGGCACCGCATAACATTGAAGTACTTGATCGTTTAATTGCTGCGGGTATTCATTGGGATGCACCAACTGCGCCAACACGTCAGCCATTAAATGGCGAAAGCTGGGTACTTACAGGTACATTAGAGCAAATGACGCGTGATCAGGCGACTCAAATGCTCCAAGCATTAGGTGCGCGTGTAAGTGGTAGTGTATCGAGTAAAACTAAATGTGTGGTTGCGGGTGAAAAGGCTGGTTCAAAACTAGAAAAAGCAGCGAAATTAGGTATTCCTGTCATGAACGAAACAGACTTCTTATCACTCATGGCGGGTTATGGGCAGACTTTGAGCTAAAAGACTTAGCGAAATAAGAACCATTGATTTTAGTTACAAATTTATAAATTGATGGTTTATGCCATATTTGAACGCTTGTTTGAGCCTATAAATCGGACAAGCGTTTCTTTTTGCAGAGGAAATTTAAATAACTTAAACTGCAAATGCGTATGTTTCTCATTTTAATTTGATAAAAATCATAAACTTAACTATTTTTTATTTTGCAATCACTTTTAAGTTTGCCCATAATAGACTCATACGATAGGAGATTTATTATGCGTGGCAATCCAGAAGTCATAGACTATTTAAATATGCTCATTGGCGGAGAGTTGGCTGCCCGTGATCAATATTTAATCCATTCCCGTATGTATGAAGACTGGGGTCTAAACAAGATTTATGAGCGTATTGACCATGAGATGCAAGAAGAAGCTTCTCATGCCGATGCAATTATTCGTCGTGTATTATTTTTAGGTGCCAAACCAAACATGCACCGTGAAGATATCAATGTTGGTACAGACGTTGTATCTTGCTTAAAAGCTGATTTAGCACTTGAATATCATGTGCGTGAAAAATTAGCGACAGGTATTAAACTTTGTGAAGAAAAAGGCGACTACATTAGTCGTGACATGTTACGTCAACAATTATCAGATACCGAAGAAGACCATACTTATTGGCTTGAAAAACAGTTGCGTTTAATTGAACTGATTGGCCTACAAAATTATATTCAGTCTCAAATTTAATGATTTGAAAAACCCAGCTTAAGCTGGGTTTTTTATTCACTCATTTTAATAAAATGAAGTCATTCCTTAGACGTTAATATTGTCAAATTGAATATATTCAAAGCCTTACTATATAAGGCTTTGGCAGTTACAAAAAAGTCAGAAAAATTGTATCAGACCCCATGTTTTTTTTGTGGAATTGGATATAATTTCGCCAACAAAAACCCTTGCCTGAAACTTAATAAGGCAGGGGTTTTTCTATGGGGAATCGGTTGGTATGGATCGCCAATGGTTTTATGGTGAGCTTCGCGTATATGTTATTTTCCAAACCTGCTGTTTTAGATACAGCTACTCTCTTAAGCACACAACGATTAGCAACTCGTCTTAGCTTTTTTAGCTTGGGCTTTGCGATATCTGCTTGGGCACCACTCATTCCTTATGCACAGCAACGTTTAAACCTGAATCATGCAAATTTTGGTTTATTGCTGCTTTGTATGGGAATCGGCTCAATGATTGCTATGCCTGCGACAGGGGCTTTAGTTAAGCGTTGGGGATGTCGTCCTTTAATTGCTGTGGCGACTATACTTTTAACAGTATTACTACCAAGTTTGACGATCTGGCATAGTCTTGTATCGATGGCGGTGGCGTTATTTATTTTTGGTACGGCAGCAGGTAGTCTTGGCGTTGCTATAAATTTACAAGCAGTTGTGGTGGAAAAGAACAGCTTACGTGCACTCATGTCCAGTTTCCATGGTATGTGTAGCCTTGGTGGTTTAATAGGTGCCATGCTTGTTACTGCACTACTGGCAATTGGTCTTTCACCACTCATGAGTACGCTGTCGGTGGTCATGATTTTATTGGCTGTTAGTTTTGTTGCTATTCCATCTGCTTTAACAACCTTTGAGCAAGATGAACAAGGTGCAGCAGAAATAACTGACGCACCGAAAAAATCTTCGCGTCCGAATGGTACTATCCTCTTAATTGGGATGATGTGTTTTATTGCCTTTTTGTCAGAAGGTGCAGCAATGGACTGGGGGGGTATTTATTTGACCAGTAAATATCAGCTTAATCCTGCTTTTGCGGGGCTGGCTTATACATTCTTTGCACTTAGTATGACAAGTGGTCGTTTTGCAGGACATCTCTTGTTAAAACAATGGGGCGAGAAAACCATTGTGACGTATAGTGCAATTGTTGCAGCTCTTGCTATGGTCACTATTGTGATGGCGCCTGTTTGGCAGGTCGTGGTATTAGGTTACGCACTTTTAGGTTTAGGCTGCTCTAACATTGTGCCTGTCATGTTTTCTCGTGTTGGCCGTCAAAATGATATGCCTAAAGCAGCAGCGCTTTCTTTGGTTTCAACCATTGCTTACACTGGCTCATTAAGTGGTCCAGCTTTAATCGGTTTAATTGGTCAGTGGACCAGCCTAACCACAGTGCTGTCAGGTGTAGCGGTTTTATTAACTATGATTGCTATACTCAATCGCTTTACCCTTGTGAAGGCAAGGTAACTTAAGCCAACTTGCCGCCGAAAGAACATCGAGAAAAACTTCTCGATGTTCTATAAGCTTAAATCACTATAAGACATGATAAGTAGGTTGATACTTATCTTGTAATGACAACTTAGACTTATTGAAAGTCGGAGCATTTTCTAAATCCTTCAAGAAAGTATTTCGCCAATCACTCAAGTCGGTGGCTGCCAAACCTTCTATCAATTGTTCATAACGATTAATACGTTCTGCTTTAGACATCTCTAGAGCGGTTTTTAGAGTATCCATCATGGCTGCTCGATCCAATGGGTCAACAATCAAGGCCTGAGTCATTTGTTCAGCAGCACCAGCATATTTAGATAAAATCAGCACACCGGGATTCTCTGGATCTTGAGCCGCAATATATTCTTTTGCGACCAAATTCATACCATCACGTAATGAGCTAATCCAGCAAATGTCAGAACGACGATAAATATGCATTAGACTGTCATGTTGAACAGTGTCGTAACAGCAATCAATTGGACGCCAGTCTTCGTGTGCAAACTCTTCATTAATCAGCTCTAGTTTGGTTTTAAAACGTTGGTATAAACGTTGGTAAGCTGGAATATCAGTACGTGAAGGCGTTGCAACTTGAAGGTGACGTACCAGTCCATGATATTCAGGATTAGTTTCCAAGAAGGTCGCAAATGCATTGAAACGCTCAAGCAGACCTTTTGAATAATCAATCCGATCAACCCCGATAATAGTTTTTTGACGTGGAATATCTTCAAAGTTAAATACATATGGGGTATGAAATGCCTGTTGTGCTTGACGTTGAATAAGTTCTGGTTGTACACCAATAGGATAGGACTTAATCAACACCTGACGTTTTTTATAACTGATTCGGTCGCTTAGTATTTTTTGAGCTTCAAGTAAGCCCATACAGGTTTGCATACAGGTGTTTTGATCAGCTTGAGTCTGTAGACCAACCACATCATATTGGCAAAGGTCTTGTACTAACTGTAGTGCAACTGGAATTTTGCGCCAAATATTTAGGCTTGCAAAAGGAATATGCAAAAAGAAACCGATTTTATTTTGCATTCCTAATTCGCGGCAATGACAGGCTACACTAAAAAAGTGGTAGTCATGTACCCAAATAACATCATCCGGCTGGGCAATTTGCTTTAATTTTTCAGCAAATAAACGATTAACCCTTTGGTAAGTCTTATATTCTTCAGCATCATATTCGATCAGATCATCTCGATCATGCATGGCAGGCCATAAAACTTTGTTAGCAAAACCACAGTAGTACTGCGCATATTGCTGATGTGTAAGAGGGCAGGTAATGTAGTCAATCCCATGAGAATATGCCTGATCGAACTCAGGCGCTTCAGTATCGGTAATTTGCTCACCATTCCAGCCTAACCAAATGCCGTTACTGTCATTTAATGCGTCTTGTACAGCTACTGCAAGGCCACCTGCTGAAGCTTTACCTGATGGCATACTTATTCGATTCGATAACACGATTAATTTAGACATATTTGTTCTCCATTCTGATCTTGACTATTTTTGACGTATAACTTTTTTATTTTTTCGAGAAAGAAAAAAAGAAAATTAGAAACGCTGTTAATATCTTTTAATCTATATTGAGCTTCTGTTTCACCAGAACCTACTTTAATTGAAGTGCCAAATTGTTGATTAATAAAGGTGAAACCCGATTCATCTGTTAAATCATCTCCTATAAATATCGGATGAATTAACGGTAAATTAAGATGCTTTAATATAGTTTGAATTGCTTTACCTTTATCTGCCTGCTTAGGTACTAATTCAACTACAAATTTTCCTCTATTTAATTTTAGTTGAGGATGAAAATATTTAATCTGTTGCATAATATAAGTTGCATTATTTTCTAATTCTGGATTTTTTCGATAATGTAAAGCAATAGAATATCCTTTATCCTCAATTAATAAATCGGGATATTTTTCACAAGATTTTATAATATCTTCTTTTAATTTATTAAAATTAATATCACTTAAATCTGGGCGAATATAAGTGCTAGAGTCAAAATAAATATCTAAACCATGTAGCCCAGCTATAGGAACTTCAATAGACTGAAGCAGCTTACTAGCCGTTTCAACATCACGACCTGTTACAGCAATCACTGGTATATTTAATTCAATAATTTTTTTTATAACTTCTAATGTCGTATTCGGAATAAAACTATGTTCAGGATGAATTTGAAATGGAGCTAATGTTCCATCAATATCCAGAAATAAACAATAATTTTTATCTGAAGGTAAGGTATTTATAATACCACTAGGTGTAACAAAATATGTATCTTTTTCTCTCCCATCAGATATTATAC